>REDJ01000139.1 GCA_007693555.1 Bacteroidota bacterium | reverse complement strand
GGGCGGGGTTTATTGGAATAACCCAGGTAGCGCTTCCCTCCGCCACAACTAATGCTATCATCAGAAAAATACAAGGACTGCCCCTTGCGCACCGTGGCCAGCTCACCAATAAAGCAGCGCCAGCCTTTGGGTTTTTCTGCCGGTTCAATGTCCGGTGTTTTATCAGTGTAATAAAAGGCAATGGGCAATTCAGCCTTGCCGAAGTATTGTTCCCACAATTTCATAAACCGGTTTTTCAGTTCAGTATCCATAAGCTTTCGTTGTGTTATAATATTTTCTTTTGGAAACATTTGAGATCTCTGGTTACACTCGGGATGACAGGTCATTCTTGAATTTTAGGTTAGGGGTTGTGAGTGGCTTCGCCGAATCCAACCGCCTTTATATCAGTTGATCTGCCAGAGAATTCCAAGAATGGCAAAATTCACGAGAGTAAAATTATATACATCACTCACATCGGCACCGCCTTCCAGGAAACGGTAGCCGCCTTTCAGGTGCAGGTTTTCCATAACGGCAAACTTCCCGCCAAGGAAAAGATCAAAAGCCCGCCCCGGGCCGCCGGCAAGCCCATCGCCTTCAAACCATGCTGTAAAACCTTTGAAATGATATGCTGCAAAAAGATTGAGCAGGGGCACAAACCCCAGATCATCCTTTTTATCGGTTTTTTCTCCGGCGGTCAGTTGCACCCTTGCATCCCTTATTTTTGCAGTAAATCCGACACCAAAGGTCCAGCCGTCAGAAATAAAAAAGTCGCGTCGGTAAGTGAGCCGGTAGCTGTTGAATTTGTAAAAGCCTTCAATAAATTCTTCTTCATTGAAATTTGTATTCTGAAACCTGATATCAAAAGGGGCCGGGCCCTCATAGTTCAGACCCAGCGGGGCAAACAGGGCAAAAAGATGATTACGTTCGTTAAAGGTATATCCCAGCCGTATGCGCAGGGGAATCACCGGCCCCTGCAGTTCAAAATCGCCGTTGAAATTGAATTCAGTGCCGGTTGCATTGGGTATCCTCACGTCATTGTATCCCTGGAAAGCCAGCCCGGTTTCAAAATCAAGCGACCACTGGGCAAAAATGCCGGGGACAAAGAAAAATACCATTACAGAAAATATCAAAACGGGCTTTTTCATGGTGGGAAGATTTTAAAAAACGAATTTAATGAAAAGATATGAATTTCAAGTTTTTGTATGCTGCTTTAACTTTTCTGGTTTTCATTAAAAGCACAGGATCAGGGCAGGTTATACAGTTTTAGTATCTTTGAAAGCAGATCATTGTTTTTTTTCATAACCAAACCCAAAAGATATGAAACGTATGAAGGCATTTTTTTTCGTTGTAATATTTCTGATGATTAGCTTTACCGGCTGCCGTCCGGCTGAAGACAAAGAATACGACCGTCAGTTGCAGGAACGGATAGATCAGTACGAAGTAGTGGTGCTCACATCCGATCTGTCGTGGTTGAACGACTGGGAGCGGGCGATAATTCCTGTGCTCATGCAGGCAGCCGATATTATTGATGAGATATTCTGGCTGCAGTCATATGGGCCCAAAGGGCATCTGAAAGAGCTGATGGACAATCCCCTGGCCTGGGAATATGCCCTGATTAATTACGGACCATGGGGGCGGCTTGAAGGACATACGGCCTTTTATCCGGGTTTTGAAGACAAACCGCTGGGCGCACGATTCTACCCGGCTGACCTTGACAGAGAAGAGTTTAATGAGTGGGAAGATGATACCAAAACAAGTCCCCATACCATTATTCGCCGTGAGACCGATGGCACGCTGGTTTCCATACCTTACACCGTTGCATTTGAACAGCAAAACCAGGAAATCGCAAGATTACTGAGAGAAGCCGCAGAAATTTCAGAATATCCACCCTTTACCCATTACCTTGAGAAGCTTGCAGAAAGCATGCTTACTTACGATTTCCGGGAAACCGACAAAGCATGGATGCAGATGAAAGACAATCGTATTGACCTTGTACTTCGACCCCTGGATAAGGGCGAAGACCGCAAATTCGGCTACAAGGCTGCACACAGCAGCTACATCATGGTAAAAGACCTGGAATGGAGTGCACAACTGGAACGGTATGCCGGTATGGCTCCGTTACTCCAGGCCAGACTTCCGGTACCTGATGAATATAAACAAGAAGTTCCGGCCGATGACTCGGAGATCTTTGTTTATGATGCACTTTACTATGCCGGACACTGCAACGCAGGACCCAAGATCATAGCCCTCTACCTTCCAAGGGATCCTGAAGTCACTGCTGTTACAGGTACACGTAGTATGCAGCTGAAAAATGTGATGGAAGCCAAATTCAATGAGATTCTCATGCCCATCGCTCAAATGATGATCCATGAAGATCAGCAGCAGTATATCAGCTCCGATGCCTTTTTCATGCTCACAGCATTTCATGAAATTGCAGCAGCACTGGGAATTTCCAATACCGTTAACGGCAATGGCACCGTCAGGGATGCATTACTCGAATATCACGGTATTATTGATGCCACAGTTACCGATCTTATGGCATTGTATCTCATTGCTCAACTGGAAGAAATGGGTGAGATAACCCGGGAAGAACTATACCAGGCCTATGTTACCTCCTTTGCCAGCATAATGCGCTCAAGCAGGTTTGGAACTGCCGGAGCACACGGTATTGCAGGTATGATACGCTTTAATACCTTTGAAAGAGAAGATGTATTTTCACGTGATCCTGATACCCAAACCTACAAGGTAAATGTTGAAAATATGAAAGCTGCAGTAGAAAAAACCCTGGAAAAACTGATTATCATTCAGGGAAATGGCGACTACCAGTCAGCACGCAATATCAGCAACCGCGATGGTAGCATGCCAGAAAGTCTGCAAAAGGATATTGACCGAATCAATGATGCAAATATACCGGTGGATGTGGCATTCAGGCAGGGACCTGAATATCTTGACTTATAGCTTAGACAGAATAATACACCACACCAACCATATTGAGGTTCTGAAATAGAAAATATTTTTAAAAAAATATTGCTAAAAAGAAAAATTGAGTTACATTTGCACTCCCAAATAAAAGGGCGATTAGCTCAGTTGGTTTAGAGCACCTGCCTTACAAGCAGGGGGTCACTAGTTCGAATCTAGTATCGCCCACAAAAAAGGTTGCAACTTAAGCAGGTTGTAACCTTTTTTTATGAATTGACTCTTGCCAAATGTGTTTCAATTGATATGATAAAATATTCTGCTAGCATGAAGGTTCCTATTGCAATTGCAGCATTCACTTTTTTTACTATCTTAGCCCCAAAAACCAGCACACTATGTCCAAAATCGATTCCAGGATTCTTATCATTGATGATGATGAAGATGTTTTGCTTGCTGCAAAGCTTTTCCTTAGGCAGCATATTAAGACGGTTCATACCGACAACAACCCCAACAACATCCCGATGTTGCTTAAAAATGAGAGTTATGATCTGATTCTACTCGATATGAACTTTTCAAGGGATGCAACCAGTGGGTCAGAAGGGTTTTACTGGTTGAATAAAATACTTGAAATGGACCCTACCATAGCTGTTGTATTGATAACTGCCTATGGTGATATTGAGCTGGCAGTGCAGGGTATAAAAGAGGGGGCTACCAACTTTTTACTCAAACCCTGGGATAACAAAAAGCTGCTGGCTACTATAGATACTACCCTGGAGGTGAACCGTTCAAAGAAAGAAGTATTTGATTTACGGTCTAAGCAGAAGATGCTCCTGGAGCAGGGAGACCAACCTTTCAGTCAGATTATCGGGCAATCGAAGGTCATGATCGATGTACTCACTACAGTACAGAAAGTTGCCAGAACCGATGCCAACATCCTCATTCTGGGAGAAAACGGAACCGGTAAGGAAGTCATTGCAAGGGCTGTGCACCGGGCATCTCCAAGAAAAGACGAAGTCTTTATAAGCGTTGACCTGGGAGCTATTAGTGAAACCCTTTTTGAAAGTGAGCTTTTCGGATACAAAAAAGGTGCTTTTACTGATGCCAAAGAGGACCGTGCTGGCCGCTTTGAAGCTGCCAACAAGGGAACTATTTTCCTTGATGAAATCGGAAATCTCAGCCTGCCACTTCAGTCAAAACTGCTGAGTGTATTACAAAACCGGAAAGTAGTCCGACTGGGATCCGTGAAGGAGACACCCGTAGATGTTCGCCTGGTTTGCGCAACCAATATGCCTCTTTATCAAATGGTTGAAGAAGGAAAATTCCGGCAGGACCTGATGTATCGTATCAATACCGTTGAAATTCATTTGCCGGCATTGCGTGAGAGAACAGAAGACATCCCTTTGCTGGTCAATCATTTTCTTGACATGTATTGCAAAAAATATAAAATGCCCATGAAGCGCCTGCATGCCTCTACACAAAAAAGGCTTGAAAAACACCATTGGCCTGGCAATATCAGGGAACTTCAGCATGCAGTAGAAAGAGCAGTAATAATGAGTGAATCCAATGTTTTACAACCACAGGATTTTTTCTTATCCACACAGGAAAAACAGGAGGAAGAGCAGGTTGTAACTCCCAATACCAATCTGGAAGCAACTGAAAAGATGCTTATCCGTAAAGTTATTGAAAAACATGGCGGCAATATCAGTAAAGCGGCCAAAGAACTGGGTATTACACGAGCGTCATTATACAGAAGAATAGAAAAGTATGAGCTTTAAAAACTTCCGCTTCAATGTAGTAATGCGTGTATTACTCATTGTGGCATCCGCCGTTGTTTTAATATATATCATAAGGCTCCAGGAATTCTTAATAAGCAGTATTATTCTAACTGGATTGATCATTTTGCAGATAGCTGCGCTTGTCAGGTATGTGGAACGCACCAATAAGCGCCTTACCACCTTTCTTGAATCCATTCGTCACAGCGATTTTGTTTCTACCTTCTCGGATCATGGTCTTGGGAAAAGCTTTGATGATCTGAACACAGCCTTTAATGAAGTAATTAACGAATTTAAAAAAACCAGGGCTGCCAAAGAGGAGCATTTCAATTATCTGCAAACTGTGGTGCAGCACATCAGCATTGGAATTATTGTTTTTCAGAAGAACGGCAAAGTTGATATTTTTAATAATGCTGCTAAGCATATGTTGGGTGTTCCCGGAATCAGGCTGATAAAGGAACTTGAAAAAGTAGATAAGGTACTCGCCGAAACCTTTATGCAGATAAAAGCCGGTGACCGCACACTTGTAAAAGTTTTTGTTGAAAATGAACTCCTTCAGCTTGCTGTCAGAGCAACTGAATTCAGAATGCGGGGTGAAGATTTTATCCTGGTTTCATTGCAAAACATTCACAGCGAACTGGAAGCCAAGGAAATGGACTCATGGCAAAAACTCATAAGGGTACTTACACACGAAATCATGAACTCCATTACTCCTATCGTTTCTTTATCGGGTACGGTGAAAGATATTCTTATAGAAGATGAAACCCAGGAATTGAGAAAAGAATATGATGATGATGACGTGGAAGGTATTTTGGGAGCTCTCAGTACCATAGAGAAAAGAAGTCAGGGATTATTGAATTTTGTCCAGGTATACCGAAACCTAACGCGTATTCCAAAACCCAATTTCCGCTACATTGAAATTCAGGAACTTTTCAATTCTGTGTATACCTTGCTGGAACCTAAGATTAAGGAGCAAAAAATCAATTGCCGTATCAATGTTGTTCCAAAAGACTTAAAGATCACTGCCGACCCCGACCTCATTGAGCAGGTATTGATAAACCTGATTATTAATTCGGTGCATGCTCTGAAAAAAATAGAAAATCCTTCCATTAAAATTCTTGCTATTACCGGGCCTACCAACAGGGTAAATATTTCGGTTACAGACAATGGTCATGGCATCAAACCCGACATTATGGAAAAGATTTTTGTGCCATTCTTTACATCAAAAAAAGAAGGTTCGGGAATTGGATTAAGTCTTTCAAGGGAAATTATGCGCCTTCATAAAGGAAATATTACAGTTAAATCAAAACAGGGTGAAGAAACCACATTTACACTTCACTTTTGAAAAACAGAATTCTGTATTTTTGTTGCCATCCAAAACAGTTTTTTGATCTAACCTGTCCAAAAACGTACGTTTAATGTTTTATTATCGTACACAAATCCCATTCTCCTCGATATTAAAAAATCTCCTATGTTCCTGTGATACAAAAACATAAGTCTCGTGGCATGCTTTTCGTTTGATGGGGAGCGTAAGTTTATTGGTTAATTGGTTAATTGGTTAAGTGAAAAAGGTAAGGGTGCAAGCCCTTACCTTTTAAAAAGCTCAAAAGTTTGTTTACCTGAAACCAGAAATAAAAATTCTTTAAACCATAGATTCATTAATATTTTTTTGCGGTATTAAGCATTTGCTGATATTTGATAAATCCAATAATTATGAAAGCTAAAAAATACCTGATAACCGCTTTATTTTTTGTTGTATTCTTACCTTCGAAAATTCCGGCTCAAAATGCCTGGAGTTTGCAGGATTGTATAGATTACGCAGTGCAACACAACATTGAAATCAAGCAACAAATACTGAATGAAGAAGCCAGTCGCCATGACCTTGAGCAGAGTTATGCCAATTTCTTTCCGTCATTGAATGCACAGGGTTCACAAGGATTCAGTTTTGGACGTTCTGTTGACCCGTTTACCAATGAATTTTCCACTGAACGTATTATGCGCCAGAACTTTGGAGCTAGCAGTTCGGTTGTGCTTTTTTCGGGTTTTCAGAACCTCAATTATATGAGAAGAAACATGTTGCGACACACTGCAATGCGCTATGATACCGAGCGAATCCAGAATGATATTACCCTGAATATTGCTGCTGCTTTTCTACAGATTCTTTATAACAAGGATTTTGTTGTGACAGCCCGCCAGCAGGTTGAACTCCTTGAACAGCAACTGGAACGTACCCGCATTCTATTTGAAGGCGGAACTGTACCTCGTGGGAGTGTACTGGAAATTGAAGCCCGTCTTGCTGAAGAAGAACTCAACCTGATCAATGCGAACAACCATCTTCGTCTTTCTTATCTCGAACTTATTCAATTGCTTGATCTTGACCCAGCTGAGGAATTTAATATAGAGATACCAGAAATTGATGTAATGGAACAGTTTGTAATTCAGGATGTGGAAACCATTTTTCAGCGTGCTCTGCAATTTGAACCCTCCGTCAGATCTGCCGGCACAAGGATACACATGGCTGAGAAACTGGTGGCACAGGAACGTGGTCGTATGAGTCCGGGGCTTTTCCTTGAAGGGAGTCTTGGAACAGGTTACTCTCAGGCAAATCTGATGCCTGAGGATCCGGGTTCAAATGTTTTTATAAGAAAACCTTATAGTGAGCAAATCCGAGACAACTTCAGCCAGTATATCGGGTTGAATCTCAGGATACCTATTTTTAACCAATGGCAGGTTCGCACGAGAATTCAGCATTCAAAAATAGAACTTGACAGGGCACAAAACCATTATGAATTGACCCACAACAATCTAAATAAAATTATCCAGCAGGCCCATGCTGATGCGCAGGCTGCATTCCAGAAATACCAGGCTACCATAAAATCACTCGATGCTTTCCGCGAATCATTTAATTATACGCGTCAACGTTTTGACCTTGGAATGGTCAGTTCAGTTGAGTTCAATGAATCTCAAACCCGTGTTGCAAGAGCCGAAAGAGAGGCCTTACAGGCAAAGTATGACTTTGTTTTCAAAATGAAGATCATGGAATTTTACATGGGCGAAGGTTTTAAACTCTGACACCACACATAACATATATACTATCTGATTCCCCATTCAATTTTACAAAACCGGCAGAGCATATTCTGCCGGTTTTCCTTTTATTCAACATCCATTATCTTATCAAACATTACTACATGTTTTTTGTTAAAGGGAAAAAGTAAAAAATATGGAAAAACCCGCAAAAACAAATTTTGAGATTCAGCCGCTTCTAAAAAAAAGATGGAGCCCCCGTTCGTTTACCGATCAGCCTGTAAGCAAGGAAACTCTTCAAAGAATTTTTGAAGCAGCGCGCTGGACACCTTCCAGCAGCAACGACCAGCCCTGGCGTTTCATTGTGGGGCAAAAAGGAGATAAGACCTGGGATATGATTATGGAAACCCTGGTGGATTTTAATAAGAAATGGGCTAAACTGGCTCCGGTTCTGGCACTCAGCATAGGGAAAAAAATATCCGATAAAAACGGCAGACCCAGCAAAACATTTATGTATGATGTCGGTCAAAGTGTTGCACATATTACCTTCCAGGTAATGCAGGAAGGCCTTTTTATCCATCAGATGGGAGGACTGGATACCCATAAGGCAGCAGAAATATTTGGTGTTCCCGACGAATACCAGGTAATTACCGCTTTTGCCATCGGGTACAAAGGAGAGCCCAATCTTCTGCAAGATGATTTTGCTGACATGGAAAAGTCAGAGAGGAAAAGAAAACCGATTGAAAACCTCGTTTTTGAAGAAGAATTTGGTAAAACATCAGCCATATTTGATTAATTATCAATAGTGCTTTCGAAAGAATTTTCAGCTCCCTGGTAAAACGATATTATCATGCCTCCATTGGATGTACTTTTTGCTGGAGATGATTTCAAAGTTGTTGCTATTATTCTTTAAATGCCACTGAATAAGCGGATGCAGTTAGTTAAATTATACTACATTATTAATTTAACGACATTCGTTACCTCCTGAAATAAGGACCATTTTACAATAACTTCTTAAGAGGTTATTATCAAACACTTTTTAGAATAACCTCTTTATAATTTTAACACTTTTCATTATACCCTTCAATCTGGTTGAATTTCTTTTTTCGTAGTTTTACCCATTAAATCCACGTATATGAAAACTGAAGAAAAATCCAGGAATTACAGGCCCCGTTGGAAGAGGAAAATGTACGAAATCATTTTCAAATCAGATACTTTTTACGGCCGGTTGTTTGATGAAGTCCTTCTGGTTCTGATACTGGGAAGTATTGTAATTGTAATGCTTGAAAGTGTTGCTGATATCAGGGCAAGATTTCCGGATTTTTTGAGATATGCAGAATGGGTCATAACAATTTTATTTCTGGCAGAATATATCTTGAGGATTATTTGCAGTCCGGATAAAAAAGGATACATCTTCAGCTTTTTTGGAATTATTGATTTATTTGCCATTTTACCCACATTCATTGCATTGATTGCTCCGGGTGTACAACCGCTTTTGGTAATCAGGGCGGTGAGACTGCTAAGAGTCTACCGTATACTAAAGCTGACCCGGTATATCAAAGCCGGCAATATGCTGCTTGTTTCGCTCAGGGCCAGCTTTCGAAAGATATTTATCTTCATGATATTTGTATTAGTACTGGTTGTATTACTGGGCAGCATCATGTATGTTGTGGAGGATGGTGACAATGGATTTTACAGCATTCCCCTGAGTATTTACTGGGCGGTTATTACGCTCACCACTGTAGGATATGGTGACATTGTACCTGTAACAAATCTTGGAAAATTCATCGCAACTTTCATCATGTTACTGGGATATAGCATCATAGCCATACCCACAGGTATTGTTTCTGCGGAAATAGTTCGCGGCAAAGATGACAGAATCCGAACACGGGTATGTGATCATTGCAGTGAATCAGAGCATCATAAAGATGCCGCCTATTGTCAAAACTGCGGCAATGCCCTTTAAGCAGTTGTCATTACACGTAAAAACCGCAATACCACTTGGCGGGCTTTTTGTAACTTTATTGCCGCTTTTAATGAATATAATCCAGGTGCAGAAAAATCTGAACTTTCAAATACTTACATTTTTACTTTGCCTGATTCTTATCACTTCCTCCGGGATCAGAGCTTTTGCCCAGGCGCCAAAATACAGCAATGAGTTTCTTTCTATTGGGGTTGGAGCAAGAGCAATGGGTATGTCCAATGCATTTGTCTCTGTTGCCGATGATGCCACAGCCGGTTACTGGAATCCCGCAGGATTGCTGCAACTGGATTCCGATGCTCAGATTGCCCTGATGCACACTGAATATTTTGCAGGTATTGCAAGTTATGATTATGGCTCAATTGCTTTCAAAACAGATGAAAACAGCGCACTGGGTTTCTCATATATCCGGTTTGGAGTAGACGATATACCCAATACAACTGAACTGATTGACTCTGAAGGAAATATCAATTACGACAGAATCCGCTCGTTTTCTGCATCCGACAATGCATTTATCCTTTCCTATGCCAGAAGATTAAATGAAAACTTCAATTTAGGTGTAAACGCTAAAGTAATCAGACGCACTGCAGGTTCTTTTGCCGGGGCATGGGGCTTTGGCCTCGATGCCGGGATACAATACATACGAGGCGATTGGCGATTTGCTGCCATGGGAAGAGATATAACCTCTACCTTCAATGCATGGGCTTACAATCTGGATGATGAGATGCGGGAAGTTTTTACCCTTACCGGTAATGAAATTCCGGAAAACAGCATAGAAGTAACCCTTCCGCGTGTCATTCTTGGTGCATCACGAAACTTTGTCCTGGGCAGAGGATTTGGACTGCTGGCCTCTGCAGACCTTATCGTTACTACCGATGGGAAAAGAAATGTGCTATTTAAAAGTAATCTTTTGAGCGCAGACCCTGCAATGGGGGTTGAACTCAATTTTAATCAGATGATTTTTCTGCGGGCAGGAGCAGGTAATTACCAAAAGTATTCTCTGCCCTCTGAAAAGACAGCCCGCTCTGTTCAGATGAATGTTGGACTGGGGGTGGTTATCAGAGATATTTTGACGATTGATTATGCACTAACAGATTTTGGAGATAATTCCATTGCCTTATATTCAAATATTTTTTCCCTTAAATTAAACATTAACAGAAGAGACAGGCCCGAATACTGATTATCTCTGAGGTGATGAAAGTTTTTCAAAAAACATTGAAAAATGAAATTAAGATTGTTGCTCATATTTATCCTCTTATCATGCAGTTTTGCTGCCCACGCTCAGCAATACGGGAATGAATGGATAAATTATGAGCAGCAATATTTTGCCATCCCTATTGCTGAAAACGGGGTTTACAGAATCAGCTACAATAAAATGCTCGAGGCAGGTGTGCCCCTTGGCAGCTTCGACCCGCGAGGTTTTCAGGTTTTTGCAAGAGGTGAAGAGCAACCCATATTTGTCAGAAATGAAACCACAGGTAACTTTCTCCCTGAAGATTATATAGAATTTTATGCTACCGGCAACAACGGCTGGTTAGATGGTAACTTTTATGAAGACTCCGAAAAACATCCCAATCCCAACTATAGCCTGATAAATGACACAATTCACTACTATCTTACCTGGAATAATCTGCTGTCAAATAAAAGAATTGCTGTATACGAGGAAGACAATTTCAACGGGTACACACCTGCACAGTGGTTCTGGTTTACCTCTCGTCAGGATTATACCAGCAATTATTACGCAGGTGAAACCAACATTTACGGAGTTACCTCTCCCCTTTATACCGAGGCTGAAGGCTGGTTTGATGCTGCAATTAACCTGGGGCAAAGCCGCACAAAAACCATTCCCACACCCAATATTTTCACTGCCGGACCCCAGGCTAACATAGAATTCGCCATTGCAGGTGCTTCCAACTACCGGCCTCTTAACCCTGATCATCATTTACAGGTTCAATTTGCAGGTAATCTTATTGACACTCTTTACGAAGGATATTCTCTGCTCAGATTTTCGAAAAATGTAACTGCCAACAGTCTGAACCCGGCCGGAACACCCTTTGTATTCAGTTCAATCAATTCATTAAACACACCGGTTGACCGCTCTGCTATTGTTTACATATCTGTTAGGTATCCTCACAATTTTAATTTGAGAAATCTTGAGAATATTCTGGTTGAATTACCTGCTTCCTCCGGAGACAGAACACTCATCAGTTTTACCGGCTTCAATGCACCTGCTGAGGATGATGTATGGGTTTATAACCTGACAAACAATAATAAGACACGGGCATTTTTTCAAAACAATACATACCATTCTCTGATCAGAAACCCCGGACAGTTAAGAGAGCTTTACATAACCTCTTCGTCCCAAACAAAAATGGTTAATATCATAAGACCTGTTTCCACTGACCCGGTTAATTTTGCCCGTTTCAGAAATTTTGGAAGCCCCCCCTTTAACGGTTCGGATTATCTTATGATCACCCACAAATCGCTGATGGAGGTTTCGGAGAACTTTAAAAATTTCCGCAATATTACAGGATACGATGTTCTTCTTGCAGATGTGGAAGAGCTTTATCACCAGTTTGCATATGGTATCCAAAAACATCCCATGGCCTTGCGCAATTTTGCTGCATTTGCCATTAACCACTTCAACACACCTCCCCGCAAATTATTTCTCATAGGCAAAACCCGCTCTGCCCCTGTTTACAGGAAAAATAACGCTGCTTATTCGGCATCGCTTGTTCCCTCCTTTGGAAATCCTCCATCAGATATTCTGATAACATCCGGACTTGACGGACAGGGCTATGCTCCGGCAATACCAACAGGAAGACTTGCCGCACAAAACCCGGGTCATGTGAGTTTGTATCTCGACAAGGCAATTCAATACCATAATGCACAACAGGAGCCCCGGGAGTGGATGAAAAACATTCTGCATTTCGGAGGAGGATCCAGTATAAGTGAGCAAAATGTACTTGCGTCCTATTTGAGACAATACAAGAATACCATGCAGGATACGCTCTTCGGCGGTTATGTAAGGACTTTCCTGAAAAGCTCCACCGACCCCATACAAATAAATCAGTCAGACTCGCTCAAGCAATTGATAAACAACGGTGTGAGCATCATGACCTTCTTTGGTCATGCAGCAGGTATTGGATTTGACATCAGTATTGATTATCCTTCGGAGTACAGCAACTTTGGAAAATATCCATTTTTGATTGCCAACTCTTGTTTTGCCGGCGATATTTTTGGAGGGGCAGTAAGTTCAAGTGAAGAGTTCGTTTTAATTGAAGAAAAAGGTGTAATAGGTTATCTTGCCGCTACTTCTGCTGCCGGTGCATTTGAACTTAACAGATACTCCAATGAGTTTTTCCGTAATATAAGCGCCAAAAATTACGGAAAACCTGTGGGATATGCCATAAGAGAAACTATACGCAACACCCAGGCACCCAATCCATTTATCAAAAATGTAAGCCTGCTTAAAACACTGCACGGAGACCCTGCAGTGATAATCAATTCCCAGCCGCTTCCTGACTATACCATAAAATCCAGCGATATCTTCTTCAGCCCCTCTGAAGTAACAACAGAAATTGACTCTTTCACGGTAAATATTATCTCCACAAACCTTGGCAAAGCCATTCGTGACTCAATGTTTCTTGATGTTGTAAGAAGATTTCCTGATGGAAGCACTGAAACTTACCAGAAAAGAATCCGCACAACACTATTTAAAGACACCATTTCATTCCGAATGCCCGTTGATCGGGAAAAAGGGCTGGGTATGAATACATTCACTGCAACCCTTGATGCGCTTAATCAGATAGAAGAACTCAACTCACTTAACAATACTGCATCCAACAATCTTTTTATTAAATCATCAGATATAATACCCGTTTATCCGCATAACTATGCAGTTTTTCCTTATCCCGACCTGATCCTTAAAGCTTCCACCGGTGACCCTTTTGTCAATGAAAAGCAATATGTTTTCCAGCTTGACACATCGGCAACTTTTTCTAATCCAATCAGTCAAACTATTAATAATAGAGGCGGGGTTGTAACATGGAAACCGCTTGTTCCACTTTCCGACAGCACAGTTTACTTCTGGAGAGTAAGTCTTGACTCTGTCTTTACAGGAGAATACAACTGGCGACAAAGCAGTTTTCAATATATAAACAACAAAAGAGGATGGAGCCAGGCACACTTTGACCAGTTTGCCAATAATCAGTATCAGTTTGTATCTTATAACAAGGCTGACAGAAAATGGGAATTTGTAAATACTGTCAACTCCATACAGGCCCAAACCGGTGTTTACCCTTACATCCCCTGGAATGAACAATACATCAGAAAAAACAATGTAACCCTTGAGGTTTGGAGTTGCCTGGGAGATGTTGGACACGGAGTTTACTTTGCAGTTTTTGACCCGGTATCAGCCGAGCCCTGGATAAGCGTAAACCAGGGTAACAATCTGGGGCAGTATGACAATTATCATTGCAGAATACGGGATCAATACACGTTTGATTATTATTCAAGCCTTGAATTATGGCGCGAAAGGATGCAGACATTCATTGATACCATCCCCGAAGGCCACTATGTTATGGCAGTTAGTCATCGCAATCACAATGCACAAAACTTCCATGAAGGACTTTACCAGGCTTTCGAGTCGCTGGGTAGTGCCAATATAAGGAATCTTCAAAACAACACGCCATATCTTCTTTTTGGAAAAAAAGGATCACCCGTTGGTTCTTCCAATGAGGTAATTGGTGCCGACATTACTTCAGTCATTCAATTGAATGACAGCATAGTTACCAACTGGAACAAGGGAAGTATTCTATCTGAAGTGATAGGCCCGGCAAGCAAATGGGAGTCGCTGCACTGGAAACAGGAAAACTATGATGGCCTGGAAACCGACTCTGTTTGGCTGAATGTGATTGGAATTACGGCTTCAGGGTTAAAAGATACACTGTTGTCAAACATACCGCCCGAACAGGGAAGTATCTCTTTTCAGGATAAAAATATTGATGCCGGTCAGTATCCCTATCTGCAACTGATGGTTAACATGATGGATGACGAGAACCGTACACCTGCACAAATGAAATACTGGCAAGTAATGTATGAAGGAATACCCGAAACTGCACTTGATCCTTCATTGCATTTTGTTTTTGAAAAGGATACCGTTCAGGAAGGGCAAAAAATCATTTTTTCAACGGCCATTCATAACATTGGCGATTACGACATGGATAGTTTGCTGGTGAATTACTGGATAACCGATAAGGACCGGCAGATACATCCCCTGGATTATCCCCGCCAACGGCCACATCCGGCAAGTGATGTGCTGACAGATACCATTGAAATTGACACAAAAGGATTCGCAGGCCTAAACAGCTTGTGGATAGAAGTGAACCCCGGCAATGATCAGCTTGAACAATACCATTTTAACAATGTAGGTCAAATCCCTTTCTATGTGGAAAAAGACAAAAGCAATCCTCTGCTCGAAGTTACTTTTGATGGCAGGCAAATTATGGATGGTGAAATTGTTTCTGCCAATCCCTTTATTTATATTTCACTGCGTGATGAAAATCCATACCTGGCTCTAAATGATACTACATTACTGAAAGTTTACCTGGGTAATCCTCTTAATCCCGAACCCCAAAGGGTATATTTTATGTCTGAGGGACAGGAAAATATGAGATTTTATCCGGCTTCTTTACCTGATAATGTATGCGGCATTGAGTTTGAACCTGTTTTTGAACAGGACGGAAAATACACACTCAGGGTGCAGGCTACAGATAAATCAATGAATGAATCAGGCGATAATGATTATGTAATCAATTTTGAGGTAGTTACTGAGTCTACAATCACCGAAGTCCTTAACTGGCCCAATCCTTTCAGCACAGCAACACATTTTGTGTTTACACTAACAGGCTCTCAGCTACCTACCTATATGAAAATTCAGATACTTACCATAACCGGAAAAGTGGTAAGAGAAATTGATATGGCAGAACTCGGCCCCATAAGAATCGGGCGTAATATCACAGATTACGCCTGGGATGGAACTGATCAATATGGCGACAGGCTTGCAAACGGAGTTTATCTCTACAGGGTTATTACAAACATTGACGGACAGCAGGTTGAACTCAATCCAACATCTGCATCCAGGTACTTTCACAGAGGATTTGGGAAAATGTACCTGATACGATAATACATTAAACCCAAATTAATCATTAGGAGGCTTGCTAAAGCCGAACTACATGATTTAGTTGGGTTTATCCCGATTTAGAAATTGTATGAAGTAGCATTTATGCTACTGAATTACAAGTTCATTTTCGTTTACGCATTTTTAATGCGTAATTTGGATTGAAAAAATCTTTACATTGTTTTTTTCGTTATACTTTTGAAGGATTTTAAAACGAAAAACCGATTTAAAATGATTAATTATCCTGTTAAAATATTGATTGCCTGGGGGGAGGCCGTAAACCAGGAAAGTAAATTTCTTTACTGGCTTATGAATAATGGTTATCCTGAGCTGGCAGCACTGGCCAACGCAATTCATACAAACGACGAAGCATTTAAATGGTTAATGAAAAACAAATATCCCCACTATGGCGCTTTTGTAAAAGCCATATGGGATGATGAAAAAGCCCTTGAATGGCTTAAAAAAAACAATTTTGATTTTATGGCCACATTTGCTGAAGCTTCTAATGGAAATGAGGAAGCTTTAAATTGGTTTAAGGAAAATGATTTGCAGGTATTTTTCATACTCAGTAAAAAAATTGCAGTATACAAACAGAAGAAACTTGATGATTTGAGTGATTATCACAAGTTACAATTTTAATTCATGAAAGGGGGAATAATGAGCTATACATATGAATATCCAAGACCGGCCGTTACTACTGATGCCGTTGTTTTCAAGCTTACAGAAGGGGAAAATCTGCACATTCTTCTTATTCAGCGTAAAAATGAGCCTTTCAAAGGTCAGTGGGCATTGCCCGGAGGATTTGTGGATATGGAAGAAACCCTTGAACAATGTGCAGCAAGAGAACTGAAGGAGGAAACCGGAATAAAGAACATCAAACTATATCCTTTGGGAGCATTCAGCGAACCGGACCGTGACCCCAGGCATCGCACCATTAGCTTTGCCTATTGGGGGTTCTGTAAAAAAAATCCAAAAATAATGCCCAAAAGCGATGCAATGAATGTGGGATGGTTTGATCTGAACCATCTCCCCGGGCTTGCCTTTGACCATGAAAAGATCATAAAAAAAGCCCTTGAAAGGGCTTTGGAAGTCATGGCTGTATAATTTTTATGCAAGCGTCTTAAGAATTGCCCGCACAATATTTTCAGCACCCTCGCCAATCTGAACGATATTGGCATCAAGCATATAACACGGGGTCGTATAAACATTGTTTTTTGCATCAATGATCACTTCGCCATGGTTGGTTTGCTTGTGATGGGCACCCATTTTTTCCACTGCACTGGCAGTATCTTTATCCTGACCAATAGTCAATTCAACATTACCCAGAATCTTAGCTACAACCACAGGTGAAATACATAAGGCTCCAATTGGTTTTCCTGCTTTGTACATGGCCTTTATAGCTTTTTCAGTATCTGCATCCACCTTGCAGTCTGCTCCATCAAAAGCAAAAGTGCACAGGTTTTTGGCAACACCGAATCCACCGGGAAAAAGAATTGCATCAAAATCAGCTGCATTGAATTCAGATAAAGGTTTTATATTACCTCTGGCAATGCGTGCTGCCTCTACCATAACATTACGTTTTTCATTCATCTCGTCGCCTGTAATATGATTGATTACATGATGCTGGTCGATATCAGGGGCAAAAATTTCATATTCAGCTCCTTGTTTCTTAATCGCATACATACTCAATGTAGCTTCGTGTATTTCTGCACCGTCAAATACACCACATCCGGAAAGAACAACTGCAAATTTCTTCATATCTCTTTTATTTAAGGGTTAATAAATTATAAGTAAAACCTTGATTAATTTCGTTTTCGTGATTGAAACGAATGTTATCTGCTCAAAATGCTTAAAAGCTAACAGATTGCCTTCGGCGAGCTTACGGTTCTTCGCTTCACTATGTTACGCTCAGAATGACAGGCAGTTATAGGTTAAAGGCCTGTCATGCTGAGCAAAGCGAAGCATCTCGTTATTTTTACCGAACAATTCTGATTAAACATAAAAAACCAAAGTATCCGATAAAATAATTAAGCTTATTTTAAAATAAAACTGACCTTAACAAAATTATGATTATACTCATGAAAACCCAAACAGAAAGTCTGAATATCTCTTAAAAATTACTCATACCTGAGTGAGGCCACCGGATCTTTCTCAGCAGCTTTTTGTGCCGGCATGTAGCCAAATATAATCCCAATACTGGCCGATACCATAAAAGATATGAGAATGGATTGGAGTGAAACTATAGTAAGAATATCTGTGAACTGCATGATAAGTCTGGAAATGGCTACACCGAGGAAAACACCGATTATACCACCGCTGATACTAATGAGCACGGATTCGGAAAGAAACTGAAATACCACATCCGTCTTTTTTGCACCTATGGCAAGCCGTATTCCAATTTCGCGGGTTCGCTCCATTACCGATGCCAGCATGATGTTCATGATACCAATACCGCCTACAAGCAAAGAAATTGCAGCAATAGCACCCAGAACAATATTGAAAATGTCTCTTGCTCTTTGCTCCTGTTGCAAAAGAAGTTCAGGAACAATGATCTCAAAATCCTCTACACCATGATGCCTTCGAAGCAACATTCGCTGAATCAACTCTGAAGTAGGTAAAAGCAATTCGGACTTCTCGACCTGAACCACAATGCGATCAAGCTGATGATAACTTTTTGGAGCTTCGGAAGCTTCTTCATTGTTGCCTGAAACAACCATAACCGCTCTTCCCCTGCGCCCGGTTCGTGCCCTTTCTCTCTCCACATCAGCCAACGAAATAGCAGAACGGTCCATATATCTTAGTAAAACCGTCTGAACAGGGATATATACCATACTGCCATATTCGCTGATTCCAAGCTTTTCTACTGACTGACCTCCTGTAAGCCTGTCTTCTACAACACCGAGTACAGTAAGCCAGTTATTTCCTACCTTGAGTTGTTTTCCTATAGGATTGGTATTTCCGAAAAATACTGCGCGAACCTGGTTGCTGATAACACAAACCGGTGCTCCTCTGTGAATCATATCAGATGTAAATGAGCTACCATATACCAGGTTCATCCCAAATAAATCAAAATGCTCGGTATTAACTCCTGCAATTCTGACAGGTCTTCTGATACCCTGATGAAACCCAAATGTACTGATTTCAACTTCCGGACTCACTCTTTCCACACTGGGGATGATCTCTTTGATACTATATGCATCCGCAAGTGTCAGTCCCGGTGAAAAACGGCCTTCCCATAGTTCCTGCTGACCTTCATCATCAGGGAAAACCGGTCTTACAATAATATTGTTTACTCCCACCAGCTTCATCTGGTCAAGGATTTCCTGACGAGCCCCCGAACCTATTGCCAACATGGCGATTACTGCTCCAACCCCGAAAATGATACCCAATGCTGTAAGCATGGTCCGGAACTTATTGGCAAATACGGCTTCCAGCGCAATATTCAGATTGTAAATATACCTTTGTGATTTTACCATAACCATAAAGGTTTAAAGTGTTGCCAGACGAAACTCTTCAGGATCGCCGGGTATGTTAAGGTAAACCATTTCTCCTTCCTCAAGACCTTCGCGAATTATTATCTGGTTATCATTGCGCAGCCCGGTGCGCACCTGCTGACGAATGATACGGTTTTGATGATCTTTGAAAACATAGGTAATGTCATCAAAAACATGAATGGCCTCCAGGGGAACAAAAAGCACATCTTCTTCTATGTGTGTAATAATGGTATTTTTGGTAGTCATGGCAGGACGCATAATGGTATCGGATTCATTGATCTGAATTTTTACTTCAAATACGCGTGCATCCTGGTTGGGTCGTTGTTCACCTATATTTGCTACTTCCTGCACAAAGCCTGTAAATCTTTTATCCGGAAAGGCGTCTACAACAATCTCTGCTTTTTGATTTATTGCAACCTTACTGATATCTACCTCGTTCACATAAGTTCTGCTCATCATTACGGAGAAATCGGGCAGGGTTGCTACGATATTTTCCCAGGGGCTGATCTGCGAACCCACCGTAATTTTCGAGCCATCCCATTGACGCCTGTAAATTACCATACCATCTTTAGGAGCAAATATTTCAAAATCTTCCAGCACTTCAAGCAGATTGTCCAACCGCCTTTGTACCTGGTTAAGGCTGGCTGTTACTTCGCGCATTTTGGCATCAGCCTGCTCCAGTCGTAACTGATAATTATGCAGTGCCTGGTCGTATGCTCTCTGGGCCTTATCCATATTGATTTCGGCCTGCCGGATTGCTGCAGGAGGTTCAAAGGAAGATTGTTCATACGCAATACGGGCTTCCTCCAAGGCATACTCAAGGTTTATCAAATCATTGCGGGCATTGCGCAATTCCATAGTAGTATCAAGACGGGTTTGAATAAAAGTTGACTGCAATCTTTCCAGCTCTGTTTCCCTGTCCTGCAGACGATTGGATATTTCTGCACGATCCATTGTAGCTACCCAGTCACCCTCTTTAACCATAGTTCCCTCGGGAATGAGCTCGCTGATCTGGACATTCCATATACCTACCGTTCGTAAACCCGATGGCCCCATTATGTTTTCCGAATTTTTGGTTTCGAGTTCCCCGCTTGTATAAACAGTAATTTTAAAATCTCCTCTTACCACAGGAGCCTTTATATTCTCCGGTCCTACAGTTTCCGACCTTAAAATCAGCCATAATGACCCGAAGATTATAAAAACCACAGGTATTATTATAATTTTTTTATTGCGCATGACTGTTGAATTTTTAAATCAGGTTTTATTCTTCAAAATTATTCTTTTTTCCTCATGGTTACTAAATAAATAACGCTCGAAACATAATTTATAGTTTATTAATAAGAATGTGAATCAAAGCGGTCATATAACGGTTCATAACTTTTAAAACATCTTTTTATCAAGGATTTGGGGCTTCTACAAGAAATTTTTTTGACTTTTTAAGGGTTTGTTTAAATTTGTAATTATTTTTTATTTATCTTTGGTCTAAATAAAAATAAGCAACAAAAAACTAAAACTATGAAAAAATACATTCTATCTTCAATAATGAGTTTAATTCTGATTGCTGGTACAGGTTTATTACTTACCGCAACAGAAACCGAAGGCAAAAAAGAAAAAGCTTCTTCCTGCTGCACTTCAACACAAACTGCTGAAGTAACCAAAACAGCAGAAGCATCTTCATGCTGTTCATCTGGTGAAAAAACTGCCCAGGCAGCTTCCTGCGCAGGAAAAACCAGTGCTGATGCCTGCTGCTCAAACAAAGCAACCAAAGCAGAAGCAGAATCATCAGATGTACAAATTATTCAAACCGGCAATACTGCTGCATCCGGATGTACAGGTTCGGGCTCAGCTACTGCAACTCAGGTTGCCGGACCTCAGCCCGGTGAGTGCACCAAAGTGCCTTCCGGAATCAGATCACAACAAGCTAACAGAGATAATTAGAATTCCCTCTTAATTAAATTTCCAAATACTGTGCTTTTTTCCCTGGCTTCTTCGGAAGCCGGGGTTTTTTATAGCACGAGGTTTATTAAAAAAATCCTCAGGAAAAATTGTTTTTGAATCTTCTTAACTTACAATAATCATATCTTTGTTTAAAAAATGAATAGTACCTGGTAATATAACGAGATGCTTCGCTTTGCTCAGCATGACAGGCCTTTAACCTATAACTGCCTGTCATTCTGAGCGTAACATAGTGAAGCGAAGAACCGTAAGCTCGCCGAAGGCAATCTGGTTGTTTTCCAAGCATTTTTATTGGATAATATTGAAAAAAAATATTTATGGAGACTTCAAGAACAGAATACCTGGGTGGATACCGGACACAGGCAACCCACATGCTTTCATCCCAAACCATCATAACTGATGCACCCCTTGATAACAAAGGCAAAGGAGAGGCTTTTTCTCCTACCGATTTGGTTGCAACTGCACTTAGCAGTTGTATGCTCACATTAATGGACATTACAGCCAATAACCATGGTTTTACATTAGAAAAAGCAAAGGTTAAAACCACAAAAGTAATGGCAGCCAATCCAAGGCGAATTTCAGAGGTCATAATAGATTTTGATCTGTCAGGAGGTAACTATACTGATAAACAAAAAAGCATACTTGAAAATGCGGCCAGGCACTGTCCGGTTGCCAAAAGTATTCACCCCGACATTAAGGTTCAACCAACTTTTAATTATTAAAAATATGTTTCCAAAACTAAAGCCGGGAATCAAAGGGAAAAAAGAATTGATTGTGGACGTAAAAGATACAGCCGCTAATTATGGCTCTGGATTGGTAGACGTTTTTGCCACACCGGCAATGATTGCTCTGATGGAAAACGCGGCCCATTCAAGCCTGCAGGATTATCTTTCCGAAGGGTTTCTCACCGTGGGAAGTGAAGTGAATATCAGGCACATAAAAGCTACACCTGCAGGTAAGAAAGTATGGGTAGTTTCAGAGTTGATGAAAGTACAGGATAAAAAACTGACTTTCCATGTGGAAGCATTTGACGAAGATGGTAAAATAGGATTTGGCACTCACACGCGCTACATTGTTGAGAAGGCCGGTTTTATGGCAAATCTCTAAATAATCTTTTCTAAAATACCATACCGGCACCCACAGTTTCATGTGTACCTTCGTCAATTAATATCATACTGCCGGTTATACGGTTAATCTGATATTTATCAATGAAAAACGGTTGTGTTGTTCTGATGGATATACGGGCAATATCATTCATACCCACTTCCAGGTCATCCTGATTTCGGTGCAATGTGTTAACATCCACTTTATAATGGATTTTTTTTACAACACACCGGGCCTCTTTGGTTGTATGGCGAACTGTGTATTTGCCGTTTAGTTGCAGTTTTTTGGGGTTCATCCAGCAAACCATAATATCAATATCCTGGCACACCATGGGTCTGTTGTTTTCCCTCACTATCATATCACCGCGGCTGATATCCAGATCATCTTCAATTCTTATGCTCACTGACATAGGTGCAAAGGCTTCCTTTACCGGTCCTTCCGGGCCATCAATGGATTTTATTCTGGTGGTAAAACCTGATGGTAAAACCATTACTTTGTCGCCAGGTTTAAAGATACCTCCGGCAATGCGTCCTGCATAACCTCTGTAGTCATGATAATCATCGCTTTGTGGCCTGATGACATACTGAACCGGAAACCTGCAATCCACCAGGTTTAAATCGCTACCTATGTGAATGGTTTCCAAAAGATACAAAAGACTTGGACCACCATACCAGGGCATCTTTTCTGATTTATCCACTACATTATCTCCGTGTAGTGCACTTATAGGAATAAATTGAATATCCTGTATATTCAGCTTTGATGCAAAACCCTGAAAATGCTTTTTGATGGTTTCAAACACTTTCTGATCATAATCCACAAGATCCATCTTATTTACACACATTACCAGGTGAGGTATCCCCAGTAAAGCTGCAATAAATGCATGTCTTTTTGTTTGTTCAACAATTCCTTTGCGGGCATCCACCAGAATAATGGCCAGATTGGCAGTGGAAGCACCCGTAACCATATTGCGGGTGTATTGAATATGACCGGGTGTATCGGCAATGATGAATTTTCTTTTGGGTGTTGCAAAATATCTGTATGCAACATCTATTGTAATACCCTGTTCACGTTCAGCCCGCAATCCGTCGGTAAGAAGGGCAAGGTTTACATGATCCTCTCCCCTTTTTTCACTTGTGAGTTTTATAGCCTCATACTGGTCTTCAAAAATGGACTTACTGTCGTAAAGCAAACGCCCAATCAGTGTGCTTTTACCATCGTCAACACTTCCTGCGGTGGTAAACCGCAACAATTCCATATCCAGATATGCATTACCGTTATTTCTATTCATTATTCAGACAAAATTTTTGTTTATTAACATGGCAATTATTTTCCGGTTTCCCGAATTATG
>REDJ01000133.1 GCA_007693555.1 Bacteroidota bacterium | reverse complement strand
CAATAAACTGCGGAATGGTAAATAGTCCTTCCTTGATGAATATGGGAAGGAAAAACTTTGCTACAATGATCAGCGTTATTGCAGCCATCCATTCGTAGGATGCGATTGCCAGCCCAATAGCAAAACCCGAACCCGACATGCCGATAAACTGCTCAGCCGAAATGTTTGCGGCAATCAGCGATGCTCCAATGGCCCAGAAGGGGAGACTCTTCCCGGCAAGGAAATAGTCTTCAGCGCTTTTTTTAGTCCCTTTTTTCGTTCGGGAAACCCATAAGCCCACGGAAAGGATCAAAATGCCATAGGCAATAAAGATTACATAGTCTAAAGTTTGAAATGTTCCCATGATGTGATTTTTGATTTAGGATTTTTGATTTCAGATTTTTGATTTTTGATTGTTGATTTAATTATTGTAGATTATTTAACCTTTTCTTTACTGTTTTTGAAGATGATACAAATATTGCGGTTAATTCATTTGCTTCTTTTTTCAATATCTGGATTAAATCTTTTTCTTTTTCCACTAATCCACTTTCCTCGATAAGTTCTAACCAAAATAAAGTTTCATCAGCTTCTTCGATAACGGTTCCGATTTTTGAAATAAAATCCTTATCGCTTTTTGACCTGCAAACTGCTCTGTAATTTGCTGCAACGGAAGTTCCTGACTTGATGATTTGCCTGCCAATTATCCAGCTTTCGGGTTTGTTAGGTAGTTTTCCTGAAAGTTTAATAATATTTAATGCAAATCTTTTTGTTCTGTCCTGTAATTCTTTACTATCCATTTTGATGTTAATTTGAACTAAGTTATTACCTGTGGTTCCTTTAATCTTAAATCATAAATCAAAAATCTGAAATCCTAAATCCACAGTGTTCTTGGATATTTTCCGCTAAATGTTAATTCTTTCAGTTTTTGCATCACCAGGGGTTTGTCATTTGCGTAGGTTACGCCAAACCATTTGGATGCAGAATGCAGCACTTTAATTTTTCCTTTACCTTCTTTAATAATCTGGTCAACCAATTGTGGAGTTACAAGTTCCGATTTTGGTGCTTGGATATGTTTCTCCAGGAATTTGACAAAATACGCTTCAATCAGTTGAAATATTGAAGGATTAAATGCCCAGATGTTCATGGAAACAGTTACATCCGGATTTAAAACCAAATTTCCTTCATCCCTGTAACTCACAATTTTTCCGGATTGATCGCGCCCTATATTGAATTGCTCATCCACCGATTGCAGGTAACCTTCATCGTTGATACTGCAAATCCCGCGGGTTACCGTACCGTGTTCCGATAGTGTATTGTCAAGTCTGTAACCGCACATTGCGAAATTATTGCTGTCATGTTCCGGGTATTGTTTGAGATGGTTGGCCAGCACCTGGTAGGCTTCCTTCCCATAAAAATCATCGGCATTGATAACCACAAAAGGTTCTTTCACCACATCGCGACATACCCAGAGCGCATGTGCCGTGCCCCAGGGTTTGGTTCTGTCGTCAGGACAGGTAAACCCTTCTGGCAGTAGATCCAGTTCCTGGAATACAATTTCGTAGGGTATTTTCTTCAGGAACCGGTCTGCAAATACATCAATGAAGTCCTTTTCGATGCTTTTGCGAATGACAAAAACAGCCTTTCCGAATCCGGCCTGCATGGCATCGAAAACGGAGTAATCGATGATGGTTTCACCACCGGGTCCCAGTTTATCAACCTGTTTCAGGCTTCCGTATCGGCTGCCCATTCCTGCGGCCAGAACTATGAGTGTAGGTTTCATGTCATTTGTCATTTATAAAGATCCCCTCAGAATAAGTTTGAAGGGATTTTCAATACTTTGATCGTTTTTGTTTCTTACCAGTTGGGCAAGGCTCTCTCCCATCTTTTTGAAGTCTGTGGAAATGGTTGTAATGCCATTGGCTACTACTTCTTTAAGTGCTGTGTCATTGTATGATATGATACCGATATCTTTTCCCAGCTCAAGTCCTTTTGCCCGGGCTTCCTTTACCAGCCATACCAGGTGGCGGTCCCAGATCACCAGGTAGGTTTCGCCTTTGTTGATGGTTCTGCCGCGGATATCATGTATAAGTTCGTAAGGGGTAAAGGTGTCATTGCAATATTTTAGAAAACCCCTGTACTGGCCTTCGGGTTCTTTGCCACCCGGGTATATCATTATAAATTTCTGATAACGGGAAATCAGTTTGCGACCTTCCATCAGGGCATTGAATGTATCTTTTTCAAAATTCTGATGGATGGAAGGATAGCGTCCTTTCAGGTCATCAGGAAGCTGGTCGAGAATGATAACCCTGCCGTTGAGATGTTGCAACTGGCTGAAAGTGCCGGTAAATTTGGCCGGCATAATTACATAAGTTGTATAATTTCCCTTGCTTTCATTGATAAGCTGGTTGAATACTTTCCGGTTGAAGTGATGAAAATAGGTATCAACCTGCATATTGGGCTTCAGATTATCAAGAAAAGACTGGTATAGGTCCTCTTTGAAGGAATTCAACTCATCAAACAATACAAAAATATTATGGGTAAGCTTGATATTGCTGGTTTCCACATAATAGCCTTTGCCGGGTGCAGAAGAAATTATGCCTTTGGATTTCAGCTCGTTGTAGGCGTTAATAACGGTATCTCTCGACAAATCCCATTGATTGCACACATCATTGATGCTGGGAATTTTATCGCCGGGCTTCAACTTACCCTCATTGATTGCCCCAACAACAGAATTGATGATCTGCCGGTACTTCGACACGGGCAGGTTCATGTTGATACTGATTAAGTTTGGTTGTTTCATAGCTCAACTGTACTGAACTGTTCTGATAGGCAATATTACGAATAAAAATCAAAAATACAAGGGTTTGTGAATAAAAATATTTTCAATTTCAACAGTTTTAAATAAAAAAAGCCTTCCCGCAAAGGAGAAGGCTATAAACTTCATTGATGAATAGGATAGTTACAGATTTAAAAACTCCACTGCCTTATTAAAAACATTCTCTCCTGTATAACCCAGCTTCTCATCGAGCACCTTTGCCGGCGCTGAGTAACCGAAGCTTTCCATGCCGATGGATTTGCCTTTTGGGCCGGTAAGACCTTCCAGTGTAACGGGCAACCCGGCTGTAAGCCCCAGTTTGGGGAGTTCTGAAGGAATTACTTCTTCCTGGTATTGCTCAGGTTGTTCGCGGAAAAGTCCTTCGGAAATAACAGATGATACCTGTACTTTCAGCCCTTTTCTTTCCTTGAGTAGCATAGCACCATCATAAAGGGTAGATACCTCAGAACCATTTCCTACCAGAATGATATCAGGATGACCTTCATCTTTATACACGATATAACCGCCCTTTTCCGCATGAACAGCTTCTTTAAAGCGGTTGCCTGCTGAAGGAATATCATTGATATTTTGCCTGGAGAGTATCAGGGCAGTGGGAGTTTTTGTGTTTTCCAGTGCCATTTTCCAGGCAACGTTGGTTTCGGCAGCATCGGCCGGACGCAATGCCAGGAAGCTCCTGTTACCGCTGTGGTTTTTCATTTTTTCCAGTAACCGTATCTGGGCTTCCTGCTCCACGGGTTGGTGGGTAGGCCCATCTTCACCCACTCGGAAGGCATCGTGCGTCCACACGTAAATTACCTGCAGTTCCATTAGAGCTGCCAGACGCACGGCGGGTTTCATGTAATCTGAGAAAACGAAGAATGTTCCGCAAACGGGGATTATACCGCCATGCAGTGCCATGCCATTGGCAATGGCTGCCATGGTAAGTTCCGATACCCCCACCTGCAGAAATGCTCCCGAAAAATCTCCTTTTACAAATTGTTTGGAATTCTTTAAAAACCCATCCGTTTTATCGCTGTTCGACAAATCCGCAGATGCCACAATCATGTTTTCTACCTTTTCCGCCATTTTTCCCAGAACTACTCCCGACGCTGCGCGCGATGCGATATTTTTCTTTTGCTCTATGGCTGAGAAGTCAATTTCGGGTATGCGGCCATTGTAAAAATCATTGAGCTTTTGAGCTGCTTCCGGATTTTCTTTTTCCCACTTGCTGATTATTTCTTTTCTGGCTTTTACAGTTTGTCTTTTGTTTTCATTAATTTTTTCCCAGTACTTTTTTACATCATCGAATACAACAAAGGGGTCATCAGGATCTCCACCCAGGTTTTCAATGGTTTTTGCGAAAGATGCTCCTGCACCTGACAAGGGCATACCGTGGGTAGAAACCTGTCTTTCAAAACTGTTGCCATCTTCGGTTAATGCACCTTTACCCATGATGGTTTTACCGATGATCAGGGTGGGTTTTTCCTTTTCTTCATTGGCATTTTTCAGGGCATCCCTGATGGCCTGTTCATCGTTGCCATTGATTGTAAGTACGTTCCAGCCCCATGCCCGGTATTTCATGGCAGTATCTTCATGGGATACTGCGTCGGTTTCGGTGGAAAGCTGTATGTCGTTGGAATCGTAGAACATGATCAGGTTATGAAGTCCCAGGTATCCTGCAATCCGGCCAGCTCCCTGGCTGATCTCCTCCTGAATGCCACCGTCAGAAATAAATGCATAGGTTTTGTGCGCGTGGGCGTCGCCAAATCGTTCAACCAGAAACCTTTCGGCAATGGCAGAACCCACTGCAAATGTATGTCCCATACCCAGCGGCCCTGATGTATTCTCTACTCCCTTTTCCTGGAGTACTTCGGGGTGACCGGGAGTAATGCTACCCCATTGCCTGAAGTTTTTCAGGTCATCCATACTATAATATCCCACATAGGTGAGAATGGAGTATAGCATGGCAGACATATGACCGGGATCGAGAAAGAACCTGTCGCGGTTGCGCCACAGCCCGTTATCGGGGTCGTAGTTTAAGAATTCCGAGTACAATATATTCACAAAATCGGCTCCGCCCATGGCCCCTCCCGGGTGGCCTGATTTGGCCTTTTCAACCATTGCCGCTGATAAAATCCTGATGTTGTCTGCTGATCTCCCGATAATCTTGTCCATTGAAATGATTTTACTGGTTATTACTTTTTTTCTGTTTTTAACCCTTATGGGCAAAATTAATAAAAAACATTCCTGAGCCAAGAAGGAGTTTAGCAATTTAAATCAAAAACTCTGCGTCTCCCCGTCTCAGCAGTGAAATTAATTATTCATAAATCATAAATCCAAAATCAATCATCTCCCATGGCATTGCTTATACTTCCTTCCGCTTCCGCAGGGGCAGGGATCGTTGCGTCCGATCTTGGTTTGCCTGGGTGCCTGGGCCTGTTCTTTTCTGCGTAACCATTCCATAACATTTGTGGGTGCCCTTTCAGCCTTAAGTTCTTTGGCCATAAAGTCCATGCAGGGTTTCACATGTTCGAAAAACATCTTGTACCCTTCACACAAGTAACTCAGACCCGGGTCGCCCTGGGGCGTTTTTATAAAGCGGTGTTTGGGGCAGTCTCCATGACAGGCAAACTGCACAGGGCAACTCCTGCAGTAAGCAGGTAGCTTGTTCTTCTTATCCTGCCCGAAGAGTGCCTGCATTGTGGATCCCATCATTTGCGTGATGGAAGTATCTTTAATATTTCCAAGCAATTGGTCTTCATACACATAATGGT
>REDJ01000061.1 GCA_007693555.1 Bacteroidota bacterium | reverse complement strand
TCCCGAATCGCTTTCAGCTCTCGGGACTAAAGGCATTCGCCTTTAGCTTCCGTCTCCTAACATCTCCCGCGAACTCTGCGTACTCTGCGGCTCCGCGGTTCCGGTCTTCCGTCTTCTTAATAAACCTCCGTTTCAAATCCCAGCTCTTCCACCCTGCGGGCAATGTCCATCAACTCTTCTGTGCCAATTTTTTCAAGAGTTTCCACGGGGGTGGCTCTGGCAATGGGATAGATCATTACCAGGCGGGGCTGTATCTTTTCCAGATGACCTAACCATGCGGTAATTTCTTCTTCGGTAGTATTGTCCACAAAAACATCTCCGCTCGTGCCTCTTATAAAAAGTGTTTGAATGATGGCATGTCCTTTCAGTATCATCATATTTTCAATGGTTTGCTTTAGCGAAATATTTATGCGTGGGTTATTGAGTTTTTGAAAAGTTTCTTCGGTACCTGCATCTAGTTTCAGTATAGGGCTGTCGGTTTTGAGCAAAGCATCTGCCACACCAATGTCTGCAATTTTTGATGCATTTGTAAGTACAGCCACTTTTACATCGGGATAATACTTATCGCGCAGCTCTATGGTATCGCCAACAATTTTTCCGAAATGTGGATGAATAGTGGGTTCACCATTGCCGGCAAATGTAATATTATCAAGCAATGCTTCCTTGCTTTGCATATTTGCCATTTTATCCTCAAGTGCTGCTTTGACCTCCTGGCGTGTGGGGAATCGCATTTCAGGGTCGGGAGGTTCGGTAAGCCCGCATTCGCAGTAAATACAGTTGTATGTGCAGTGCTTTTTGTAGGTGGGAAGCAGGTTGACTCCCAACGATATGCCCAAACGGCGACTACGGATGGGGCCAAATATAATTTGTTCGAATAAAAATCCACTCATAGGTATAAAAACTAAGTTGTGCGCTGTGTGGGAAAAAGCGCTGGTAAAGGGTTTTACATGGTTTTACCCCGGCATGTTAAACTTGCTCCTGGCTGGGGGTATCCGTATGGGGTTTTTTAACTGAGTCAAAAAACCTTTTTTGAAAGATTAATAAAATGAATACTCCGATGGTAATGGCAGAATCGGCAATATTAAATACCGGTCGGAAAAAGATAAAGTTTTGTCCGCCCCAGAAGGGAAACCATTCAGGAAAATAGCCCCTTATGATGGGGAAGTAAAGCATATCAACAACACGGCCGTGCAAAAAGGGAGCATAACCTCCGCCTTCGGGCAAAAACTCTGCGGTTTGGCTGAAATAGCTTTCAGAGAAAATCATTCCATAAAAAGCACTGTCAATTATATTGCCCAAGGCACCGGCAAAAATAAGGGATATGGAAAGGATAAGCCCTTTATGTGCTTTTAGAAAGATTAGCCGGTGAATATACCAGCCTATGAAAATTACGGCAACAATGCGAAATAAACTCAGGATCAGTTTCCCGTATTCGCCTGAGAACTGCATTCCGAATGCCATTCCCTCATTTTCAATGAAATAAATGTTAAACCAGTTACCCAGCACCGGAATATTCTGACCCAGGGTCATCTGGGTCTTGACTATGATTTTGGAAACCTGGTCAAGCAATAAAACCGAAAATATAACAACCCAGGGGATGAATCGGGCTGACAGTTTGAAACGCGACATTTATCTCCTCTGATTCTGATTCAGTTTTGCTTCAATGCTGAGTGTTGCATGAGGCACACTTCTGAGCCGTTCCTTTGAAATCAGTTTTCCGGTAGCCCTGCAAACCCCATAAGATTTGTTTTCAATTCGGATGAGTGCATTTTCCAGGTCGCGGATAAACTTTTGCTGTCGTGCCGCCAGCTGGCTGTTTTCCTCTTTTGACAATACCTGGGACCCTTCCTCAAGAATTTTAAACGAAGGAGAAGTATCGTTGGTATCGTTTGCATTTTGTGTTGTGTAGGCTTCCGTCAGGATTTTGAGTCCTGCACGCGCTTCTTCAAGTTTTTTCATGATGATAGCCCTGAACTCCTGGAGTTCCTCATCAGAATATCTCGTTTTTTCTTTCTTATTTTCCATATCCTTAGGGTTTTATTGCTGAATTATTAGCTTTTTTAACCAATACAAAGGTTTTTATATCCTCTGTAATATCAACCTCTACTTTCAGAGGGTCTTCCAGAACCTCAGAATAATTGAGCTTCACTGCCAGGGTTTCTGAGCAAATATACTCATTATTGTTGAGTATTGCATCAGTTATTTTACTGTGTTTTTGCACGGAAAGCTCAATTTTATCGGTTACTTCAAAGCCTTTTTCCTTTCTCAGATTCTGTATCCTGTTGATCAGTTCCCTGGCTATACCTTCATGCTTAAGTTCATCGGTAATGGTAATATCCAAAGCAACCGTGATACGGCCTTCTGAAGCAACCAGCCAGCCGGGTATATCTTCAGAGAGGATTTCAACATCTTCAGCTTTCAGTTCAATATTTTGATCATCTATTTTAATAGTATAACTGCCTTGCGATTCAATTATTGCAATGTCTTCCTGTGAGAATGTTGCAATCGCACCGGAAATCTGTTTCATGAGTTTTCCGTATTTTGGTCCCAGGGTTTTGAAGTTGGGTTTTATCTTTTTTACAAGTACGCCTGCTGTATCGGTGAGGTATTCAAGTTCCTTCACATTCACTTCCGAAAGGATAAGCTGTTCAACTCCCTGCAGTTGCTGGCGGAATTTTTCATCCAAAACAGGAACCATAATTTTTTGCAAGGGTTGACGTACGCGGATATTCACCTTTTTACGCAAACCCAGTACCAGTGAGGATATATTCTGTGCCAGTTGCATTCTTTCTTCCAGATCGCGGTCAATGTGCGTTACTTGTGCTTCGGGGAAGTCTGTCAGATGCACCGACTCTGCGTCGTAGCGTTGGGTTACCCTGTTCAGGTCGGTAAAAAGACGGTCGCTGAAAAAGGGTGCTATGGGTGCCGATATCTGGCTGATGACTTTCAGGCAGCGGTAAAGCGTCTGATAAGCCGAAATTTTATCTTCGGTATAGTCACCTTTCCAGAACCGCCGGCGGCAGAGGCGCACATACCAGTTACTGAGGTGCTCGTCAACAAACTCCTGGATCAACCTGCCGGCACGTGTGGGTTCAAAGTCATTGTAGCATTCATCGGTTTTTTTGATAAGGGTGTTGAGTTCGGAAAGGATCCAGCGGTCAATCTCAGGACGTTTTTCAACGGGAACTTCCTCTTCAGAATAGGTGAAACCGTCAATATTGGCGTAAAGTGCAAAAAATGCATAAGTGTTGTAAAGTGTTCCGAAGAATTTGCGCTGCACCTCAGCCACTCCTTCAATGTCAAATTTGAGGTTATCCCAGGGCTGCGCATTGGTAATCATATACCAACGTGTGGCATCGGGTCCGTATTTTTCAATGGTATCAAAGGGGTCAACGGCATTACCGAGGCGTTTAGACATTTTATTTCCTTTTTTGTCGAGCACCAGACCGTTGGAAACCACAGTTTTAAAAGAAACTGAATCAAATACCATTGAGGCGATGGCGTGCAGTGTAAAAAACCATCCGCGGGTTTGGTCCACACCTTCGGCAATAAAGTCGGCCGGGAAATTTTGGTCAAACTCCTCCTTGTTTTCAAAAGGGTAGTGAAACTGCGCATAAGGCATGGCACCTGAGTCGAACCACACGTCAATGAGGTCCATTTCACGGAACAAAGGTTTGCCGCTGGCTGATACCAGTACGATTTCATCTACCATGGGGCGATGCATGTCAAAGACCCTGTAGTTTTCTTCCGACATATCTCCGGGCTTGAAACCGTCCAGGGGATTCACTTTCATGAGTCCTGCCTTCACTGATTTTTCACACTCATTTTTGAGTTGCTCCAGCGACGCGATACAAAGCGTTTCTTCACGGTCTTCGCTAACCCATACCGGCAGGGGGATACCCCAGTAGCGTGAGCGGCTCAGGTTCCAGTCCTGCAGGTTTTCAAGCCAGTTTCCAAAGCGTCCTGTGCCGGTGGATTCCGGTTTCCATTGAATGGTTTGATTGAGCTCTATCATCCTGTGCTTCAGGGCGGTAGTTCTGACAAACCATGAGTCAAGCGGATAATATAGTATGGGTTTGTCGGTACGCCAGCAGTGGGGATAGGAGTGTTCGTATTTTTCAGCTTTAAAAGCCTTGTTTTCAGTTTTCAGTTTGATGATGATATCCACATCTACCGGACGCTCGTTTTTGGCTTCAAAGTCGGGGTCGTACTCCGGTTTAACAAAGCGCCCAGCAAATTCGGGCATCTCATCAATGAAGCGGCCTAGCTTGTTGACCATGGTCAAAGCCCCCAGCTTATACTGCTTGCCTATCTTAAAGTCGTCGGCACCAAAACTGGGCGCAATATGCACGATACCTGTACCATCTTCAGTGGTTACAAAATCGCCGAGCACCACACGGAAGGGATCACCTTCATCGGGTAGTATGGAAGGCAGCAACTGCTCATAGCGGATATGTTCCAGCTGACTCCCCAGGTATCTTTTTGTAATTCTGTAGGGTATTTCTTTGTTGCCCGGTTTGTATTCATCCCATGGGAGATGTTCGTTTTTCGCATCAAAATAAGCCGGCATCAACTCGGTAGCAAGAATTACATTTATGGGTTCAAAAGTGTATTGGTTGAAGGTTTTCACCTTTACATACTCTATATTTTTACCCACAGCCAGTCCTGTGTTGCTGGGAAGAGTCCATGGTGTAGTGGTCCAGGCCAGGAAATGAATAGCTTCTTCTCCTTCATTAAAGAGGAATTCTGAGGTTTCATTCCGGACAATACGAAACTGTGCTGTAACCGAATTGTCTTTCACCATCCTGTAACATCCGGGCTGGTTAAGTTCATGGGTGCTCAGTCCTGTACCCGCTGCCGGTGAATAGGGTTGTATGGAATAGCCTTTGTAAAGGAGGTCTTTCTCATATAGTTTGCTCAGAAGGTACCATACGGTTTCAATATATTTATTGTCGAAGGTGATATAGGGATTATCCAGGTCAACCCAGTAACCCATCTTACGGGTGAGGTCGTCCCAGGTATCCTTATATTTCATTACATCCTTGCGGCATTCATTGTTATAATCTTCAATGGAAATTGTTGTACCGATATCTTCTTTGGTAATACCCAGGGTTTTTTCTACTCCGATTTCCACCGGCAGACCATGGGTGTCCCATCCGGCTTTTCTGTTGACAAGATAACCTTTTTGTGTGCGGTACCGGCAAAAGATATCCTTGATGGCGCGCGCCATAACGTGATGTATGCCGGGTAATCCATTGGCGGAGGGAGGTCCTTCGTAAAATACCCAGGGCGTATGACCCTGTCTTATTTCCAGACTCCTCTCAAATATCTTTCCTTTATCCCAGTCTTTCAAAACCTCTTTGCCGATCTGAGATAAATTCAGGTACTTGTACTCTTTGTACTTTCTTTCCATTATATGGGCAATCTTTATATTAATTCCCCGAAAATCACTTTAGGATATTCAGTTTATTTAAAGGCGCAAAATTATAAAAAAAACAGGTACGAAGAGTAAAAAGTTGAAAGGTATAGAAAAGACGGAAGACCGAAGACCGAAGACCGAAGACCGGAACCGCGGAGCCGCAGTGAACGCAGAGTTCGCTGGAGATATGGAAGACGGGAGACCAA
>REDJ01000173.1 GCA_007693555.1 Bacteroidota bacterium | reverse complement strand
ATCATACCGTTCGTTCACAAACCGATAAAATTCGGGTACATCCAGCAGGGTAACTCTGTCAGTCAGCCCCAGGTCCCTGAATATTTTTACTTTCAAATCTCTTGAGCCGGGACCGTCCATTTCATGCAGTCCTACTTCAAAGGTAAAGTCTTTGCGGGTGAAGGTGGTGGCGCACCCCCCGGGCCGGTCGTGCTGCTCAATCAGCAGAACCTTTTTTCCTTGTTTGGCCAGCTTTGCACCTGCAGTAAGGCCTCCCAGGCCGGCGCCAATGATGATGATATCGTAGTTCATAAAAACTTGGGTTTTAATGTTGTTTTTTTAAGAAGTTGAACGCTGATAACGCTGATAACGCTGATTTTCACTGATTAAATGGATTAAATCTGCGATAATCTGCGTTGCTATGCATCTGTGTAATCTGCGTTCAATTTTAACCAAACGACATTGATTCGGGTTCGATAATTTCAAAGTTTATAAGAGCAATCCATTTTATTGTTCCGGAATGGGATACCTTTTAAACGGCTTGTTGCGATCGAAAAGGTACCGGTACGTTATATAGTGCTTTGCCGGAACACTTCCCACGGCCATAAATATCTTACGCATTTTGGGATTGAAATCGGCAACCCACGAAAATTCTATTTCGGTGTAATGGGGTTTACGGGCCATCACTTCTGCAATTTTGAGAATGATCCCCGATTCCACTCCCAGCCCCTGAAATTGAGGTATTACCCCCATGAGCACGCCACGGGCACGGGTCATGGTTTTTTTCTTTTTCAGATAAAGGAATTTCAGCATCGAAACCAGGTTCAGTTTTCCATTGAGTTTTTTCAGGATCTGGTTCACATCGGGGTACATCAGGTATATGGCAATGGGTTCCCCTTTGTTGTAGGCGATCCAGATGAACTCCTCATCGATAATGGCTTTTGCTTTTTTCAGGGTTTTCTTGATGTACTCCGTTTCCAGAGGTTTGAAATTTTCCTTAAATGTGACCCATGCAGTATTGAAAACCTTGCAAAAATCCTCTCCAAACTGGTCGGCATTTTTCCATTCGAAATGTTGGAAACTGTAATCGGGTTTTGCTGCGATCCACTCTGCAATCTTCAGAAACCTGGGGGGAAGTTCCCTGGTCACATCCAGATGAAACCCTTCCTGTTTATAGTAAGTTTGAAAGCCATAGGATTCAAAAAGCCCCTGGTAGTAGGGGTGGTTGTAGGCAATTTCGTAGGATGGATGGGTGAAACCATCCACAAGGAGTCCCCAGTATTTGTCAGTCTCGCCAAAATTTATGGGGCCATCCATGGCTTCCATCCCTTTTTCCTTCAACCATTCCCGGGCTGTGTCAAACAGAAGGAAGGCAGCCTTTTTGTTATTTATACATTCAAAAAACCCCATTCCCCCGGTGGGTTGCTCCTGTTTGTAAGCTGTGTTGCGGTCAATAAATGCGGCCACCCTTCCGATAAGCTGGTTTTTATCATCGTAAAGCAGCCATCGTGTGGCTTCACCATGGGTGAAAAATATATTTTTACCGGGTTCGAAAATAGATTCAATCTCCTTGTCGAGCGGGCAAACCCATGTATCATCGTCTTTGTAAATGATACGTGCCACATCATGAAAAGCTTTCCTGGTTTTCCGGTTGCTAACCTCTATAACCTTCATCTGTTGACCTTTACGTTTGAAAATTGTGATTATTTCCTGTAAATTTCGTCAAGGATATCTTTATATTGCAATTCTATCACTTTCCTTTTCAGCTTAAGGGTAGCAGATAATTCGCCAGATATGGGGGTCCACTCGTCTGCCAGCAAACGAAACCGTAGAGTTCTTTCGGATTCTGACAAGGATTTGTTCAGCCTGATTATTTCATCATTCATTACCTGCTTTATTTCGGGCAAAGAGATGAACTCTGTATTGTTTTGGGGAACAGAAATCTGCTTTTCTTCGCACCACTCTTTCAGATACTTGAAGTCGGGAATAATAAGTGCGCTGGCGAACTTCTGGTGTTCGCCCACTACCATAACCTGATCGATAAAGGGCGATTCCTTTAGCTTGTTTTCAATGGGTTGGGGAGCCACGAATTTACCACTGGAAAGTTTGAATATCTCTTTGATTCTGTCGGTAATGTTGAGAAATTTGCCATCGACCCAGTTGCCCACATCACCGGTATGAAACCAGCCTTCCTCATCTATTACCGATCGGCTAAGTGCTTCATCTTTATAATAACCGATCATTAAATTTTGGCCCCGGGTAAGGATTTCACCATCGTCTTTGATTTTCACTTCCACACCATCAATGAGTGCACCCACTGTCCCCAGCTTGCAAAGGGGTTTTTCCTGCCGGTTTATTGTAATGACAGGAGAAGTTTCTGTAAGGCCATACATATTGAGAATTTTGATACCTGCAGCCCAGAAAATCCTTTCGAGCCGCGGTTGCAAACTGGCGCCTCCGCAGCCCACCAGGCGCACACTTCCACCCAGGGCATCCCGCCATTTGCTGAAAATCAGCTTGTCAGCAATCTTCAGTTTCAATTCATACAGCCATCCGTTTTCGCCAAAAGGTTTATACCTGAGACCAAGTTCCACAGCCCAGAAAAAAAGAGTTTTCTTTACTCCTGTCAGGCTTCTTCCTTTGGCCATCACATTGTCGAATACCTTTTCGAGTATGCGGGGAACGGCATCAAAACCGGTTGCCTTGATCTCTTTCAGGTTTACAGCTATGGTACCCATATTTTCGGCATAGTAAATACATGCTCCTGAATACTGGGTCTGATAGTTTCCCATGCGTCCGCCAACGTGGCATAGGGGAAGTATATTCAGATAACGGTCATCCGGGCCCAGTTTAAAAACTTCTGCGGCAGCCATAAAATTGCTCACCAGGTTTTCATGCGATAGCAGTACTCCCTTCGAAGTGCCGGTTGTTCCTGAAGTGTAGATCAGTACCGCAGGATCGGAAGGCATGATTTGGTTTTTGATCTCTTCCAGTTTTTTAATGGTAGCGGGCTGGCAATTCTTTCCTTTTTCAACGACCTCCATCCAGTGTTTTGAACGATCGGTCTTGTTGAATGTATATACCCATTCAATCTTTTTAACCTTATCACAAACCGGTTTAATGTTTTCGAAAAATTTACTGTCGGACAGTATGACCATCCTGGCATCGGAGTGCTCAAAAACATACTGGTATTCATCGGAGCTTAGGGAAGTATAAACCGGCACATGAACAACGCCGATCATGGTCATTCCCACGTCGATGAAGTTCCATTCGGGGCGGTTGTTGCTTACGCTGGCTATTTTATCTCCCTTTTTAAAGCCAAGTTCCAGGAGTCCGAGTGCAAACCACCGGGCAAAATTGTAATAATCCTGCGCGTTGTATTTGATCCATTGTCCGTCGGTTTTGGCAGCAAAAACATCTGCTTCGGGGTATAGGCTGAGAAACCTGTCAGGCAGGTCAAAGATGCGTTTTGGTTCCATGGTGATTTTTTTTTGTTTTCCCTTTGTAAATGTAACAATTGTTTGAAAACCAACAAATGGTTTTCAGGGAAATAAATGGTTAGGAACTGAAGACTTTTTCATTTGTATATTTGATTATAATGCCCGGGAGCCTTACTATTTTTTATCCCCCGAAAGGGTGTCGACAATAATTCCACAAATTTCTTCACATACTCATCCATTAGCTTTGATTTATACTGCATCACATATCGCGGATGCTCCAGTGGAATGATTTTTTGAAAAAATCCATTCTCATCATTCAGTTTTTCAAGAAATTTCAGGTTCTTTCCCGTTCCCAGGCAATAGCAGATATCGGTATGGCAACCCATGGATATATGGTCGCGGATGGATTGGATGGCAAAGGGTGTTATGGCTTCCTGCAGTTCTCTGCTGTCGTAATAGTTGTAATTGACCTCACGGTTTTTGCTGTTCATTTTCACAAAACCCAGCGGACTGATGGAATTGATGTAGAAATCGCCATAAAATTTTTCCACACCGCCGTAAGCGTCAATCACTTCGTACACAAATACGGATGATGGTTCGTGGGTGCTGGTATCGGGTATTTGCAATCCGCATTTTTCCTGCAGCCGTTTGGTATCGGTAAAGGGCACACCGGTAACACCTGCACCAAACCGTCCGGGATTTATACCCAGGATAAGCCGGCGCTTCTTATTATCGCTGTAAAATTTTTTGTAAAACGCAGAGGAAACTTTCAGTGCATCGGGGTTTTCACGGAAAGGATTCATTACCCTGATGCCGTCGGGCAAGGGAATATTAAGGTGCAGGCTTTTATTATAATGGATTACTTTTTGGGCAAAGGTGGGATTTACTGATTTTTTGTCAGTCATAAATTTTTTGGTTTAGTAATGTTGATTGCAGCGTAATCTTTATGTAAAAACTGCAAATTTAATTTTAATTGCAGAACCATAAAACCAAAGCAAAAGTCAACTTCAGTTTACGACGTTCCCGGTTTTCTTCTTTGCGGTATAAAGCGACACCACTATCAGCGTAAGAAACGACAAAGGTATGGAAATGATCCCCGGGTTGTCCAGCGGGAAAGGTGCTGTTGCCGGGTCGAGGCCGTAACGGGCAAACATTGTGGGCGACAGCAGAATAAGCCCAACCGAAAGAGTGATACCAACAAGAATAGATGCGGCCACGCCCTTAGCGGTGGTTTTTTTCCAGAACAGGATCATAACAATGGCCGGCAGATTGCTGGATGCCGCTACTGCAAATGCCAGACCCACAAGGAAAGAAACATTAAGTCCTTTAAGCAATATGCCGATAAGAATTCCAAAGCTACCTACAGCAAATGCGGCAATTTTTCCGGCCCGCACTTTCACTTTGTCGGTCATTTTAAGATTCATGAACCTGTCGAGCAGGTCGTGGGCGATGGCACCGGATGAGGCTACAATCAAGCCGGAAACGGTACCAAGTATGGTAGCGAAAGCCACCGCCGATATCATGGCAAACAGCCCGATGCCAAAAGAGCGTGCAAGCAAAGGGCCTGCCATATTGCTGCTTTGAACATCCAATACCCCGTTTACCATGGCGCCAAGGCCCATATACATGGTGAGGATGTAAAAAGAACCGATGGCTGCAATGGCCACAATGGTTGATTTACGTGCATCCCTGGGGCTGGGAACGGTATAGTATCTGATCAGAATATGTGGCAATGCCGCAGTACCCAGGAAAAGGGCCAGCATGAGAGAGATAAAATTGAGCCTTTCCAGAAGCGAAGCGCCTTCAAGCCGGTAAAGCAGACCGGGACGCATGATTTCTTCTCCGGATGTGATTTCAGGATACCATGCGTCAACAGCATCACCCTCAAACTCAAAGGACGTTTTGGTGTAGCGTACCACCTCGCTTTCCTTGAGCTTTCTGAGAAAACTGAAAGGATTTACCGGGCCTGACAATTCTACCTCTTCACCATCTGAAACCACCTTAGACAAATGTCCCACCTGGTAAAACAATCTTTCAGAGCGGGGAGCACCATTGTATAGAATGGCTCCGGCAGCCTGTCGCGTTATGGAGAGCATTTCTTTCAGAACGGGTCCATCTTCATTTTCGGTAAGGTGGTACCAATTGCCGAATCCATTATTTTCAAGCAAGACAAAAGTATAAGGCCCGGCTGAAGCTTTCCCTGCAATGAGATATTCAGGGTTTT
>REDJ01000136.1 GCA_007693555.1 Bacteroidota bacterium | reverse complement strand
AAAAAAGCCGGTTAGCAAAATGCTACCGGCTTTCAATAATATGCTTTAAAACAGATTTTTCTTATTCCATTTCTGAAAAATAGGTATCAATTTTTTCTCTTACCTCAGGGTTTGTTTCGTAGGCCTGCATAATACCCTGGTATTGTTCAACATTCAGTCCTTCATCCGTAATGGCTTGCATCATATCCATCTGCATTTGTTGCTGAAGTTGCTGTACCGCGTTCATTGCATTGGTAAATGCGAGTATTTCTTCTTCGGTAGCATCAATGGCATCCTGACCCTCTTGTTGCCCTTGCATAAGCATTTCATTGAAACGATCAACGGAAAGATCATTTTCTTCAATGCTTGCCATCATTTGTCCCTGGCTTTCTTCCTGGATATTCAATACTTTTTGAACAGCGTGGGCAAATTGTTTTAATTGCGTGTCGGTATAATCCTCAACAGGAGGCGCAGCCGGAGCCTGCATGGGTACCTGGGCCATCACACCGGCACCAAAAAGTGTTATGAAAAACAGAGTGAAAAGTCCTTTAAGTGATTTTTTTGTAAAATACATAATGATAATTTTTGTTTGAAAAAGTAATGGATTGTCAAATGTAATGAAAACCAAAGGGGTGACCAAATTAACATATGGATAAAGGGGAAGTTTAACTTAATTAAACATTTGAAATTCTGATATTTCCCCTGCCTGTATTGAAAGATCTCATGTTTCTTTAAGCCTGTAAAAGCTGTTTATAAAACGAAAAAAAATGCGTAGGTTTGCCAATTAAATCAAAAAAAATTGGCAAAATCTTCTGACAAAATTGTTGAAACTCCTTTGATGAAACAATATTACTCCATCAAGGGAAAATACCCTGATGCTTTGCTGCTTTTCAGGGTAGGTGATTTTTATGAAACTTTTGGAGAGGATGCCATAAAGACTTCCAGGATCCTGGGAATCGTACTTACCCGTCGTGCCAATGGTGCTGCATCTTATGTGGAGCTTGCAGGTTTTCCTCACCATGCCCTTGATACTTACCTGCCCAAGCTGGTGAGGGCAGGGCAAAAGGTGGCCATTTGCGAGCAACTGGAAGATCCCAAACTGGCAAAAAAAATCGTAAAAAGAGGTGTAACGGAGCTGGTTACACCCGGTGTGGCCTTTAGCGACAAGGTTCTGGAACACAAGGAAAATAACTTCCTTGCCGGCATACATATGCAGGGCAATTTGTATGGCATAGCTTTTCTGGATGTGTCAACCGGCGAGTTTTACACCGACCAGGGGAACAGGGAGTATGTTGACAAACTCATACAGAGTTTTCGCCCCAGCGAAGTGATTGTTCAGAAAAACCGTTTGCGCGATTTGCATGATGTCTTTCCCGGAAAGTATTACACCAGTACCCTTGAAGATTGGGTCTTTACCCGCGAGTTTGCCGACGACCTTTTGCTGAAACACTTCGGTACTGTATCATATAAAGGTTTTGGCATTGAAAATATTGAGAACGGTATCATAGCTGCCGGCGCTGCCATGCATTACCTGGCCGAAACCCGCCATGATAAAATACAGCACATTACCCGTATTTCGCGTATTGATGAAAGCCGTTATGTATGGCTTGATAAATTTACCATCCGCAATCTGGAGCTGATCTATTCCATGAATGAGAATGCCACCAGTCTCATAGATGTGCTTGATCACACGCTTTCACCCATGGGCAGCCGTATGCTGAAACGCTGGATTGTATTGCCCCTGAAAGACCGGGCAATGATCAGTGAACGGCACCAGGTGGTTGAGGTGTTGCTTGATGACCATGACTTATCCACTGAAATTGAAAAGCATATCAGGCAGATAGGAGACCTGGAAAGGCTGATTTCAAAAGTTGCCGTTGGAAAAATCAACCCCCGTGAAATCCTTCAGATCCAAAGGGCACTGACGGCAGTTGAACCCATCCGCGAATTATGCTCCACGCATAAATCCCCGGCATTGAAAAGCATTGGTGACCTGCTCAACCCCTGTATTCAGATCAAGGAACGAATTTCCAGGGAAATCATGCCCGAACCTTCTGCCCTTATAAACAAAGGTAATGTTATAGCCGACGGCGTTAGTGATTTACTTGATGAATTGCGCAGTATATCAAGCAGAAGCAAAGATTACCTGGCACAACTGCGCCAGCGTGAAATAGAACGTACAGGCATTCCCAATATCAAAGTTTCATACAACAATGTATTCGGGTATTTCCTGGAGGTGACACATACACATAAAAATAAAGTGCCTGAGGATTGGGTGAGAAAACAAACACTGGTCAATTCGGAGCGATACATAACCCCCGAACTTAAGGAGTATGAGGAAAAGATACTGGGTGCAGAGGAAAAGATATTGAAGGAAGAAGAAAGGATTTTTCTTGAGCTGGTTTCAGCATTATCAGAATATATTGAACCCATTCAACTCAATGCCACGGTAATAGCCCGGCTTGACTGCCTGTTGTGCTTTGCCAATGTGGCCCGGCAATACAATTATAAGAAACCGGAGATCAATGACAGTTTTGTGTTGGATATCAGGCAGGGGCGTCACCCGGTAATTGAGCAGCAACTGCCTCCCGGAGAGGAATACATTGCCAACGATCTCTTGCTCGACAATGAGAATCAGCAGATCATTATGATAACCGGTCCCAATATGTCGGGTAAGTCGGCCTTACTCAGACAAACTGCCCTTATAGTTCTGATGGCACAAATGGGAAGTTTTGTGCCGGCCGAGGAGGCAAAGATTGGGTGGATTGACAAGATATTTACAAGGGTAGGGGCTTCAGATAATATTTCTTCAGGCGAATCAACATTCATGGTGGAGATGAATGAAACCGCCAGTATCTTGAACAATATTTCCAACCGCAGTCTTATCCTGCTTGACGAGATTGGCCGGGGTACAAGCACCTACGACGGCATAAGCATTGCATGGGCCATTGCCGAGTTTTTACATGAGCATCCATTGTTCAGGGCCAAAACACTTTTTGCTACCCATTATCATGAGTTGAATGAAATGGCCGAATCATTCTACCGCATCAAGAACTACAATGTTTCAGTAAAGGAAACCCACAACACGGTGATTTTTTTGAGAAAGCTGGTGCCCGGTGGAAGTGAGCATAGTTTTGGTATTCATGTGGCAAAAATGGCCGGCATGCCCCGCACGGTCATTGACCGGGCCAATGATATCCTGGTCCAGCTCGAGAAAAGCCACAGCCATGATGAAATTACCGGAAAAGACAGCAGCAAAGGCAAGTCAAAAACCAAAAGCGGAGACTACCAACTCAGTTTTATTCAGCTCGATGATCCGTTATTGCTGCAAATCAAGGAAGATATTCTCAATACCGATATCAACACCCTGACACCTGTGGAAGCTTTGATGAAACTCAATGAAATAAAAAGATTACTGGGGAAAAAATAAAAATCCGGTAAAAAACCTGATTACAAAAAGAGACTGCCGGATCAATCTATCTGGCAGCCTTATTGAATTCGTTCTGTCTGATTTCTTATTGTTTCACAAGGGTGTATTTATGGGCCAGATCACCGATAATGCGGTTTCCATCCATGTCAAGCTTAAAAAGTGCCAGTTCTCCAACATGATATTGATTGGGTTTGTCCAGTTCATTGAGCCGGATAATGTTTCCACACTCCTCCCATGAAAAGGTTCCTTCAATGACATACTCCCGGTCGTCCTTTCCCAGATACCGGCGTGTCATCCTGAAAGTATAATCAAGGTTGAGGCTGATCTTTGTCATGATCCCCTCACAATCGGCACAAGGTAAAGTGCCTTTATAGTCACCATGATAATCCAGTGAATTTCTTGAGGTATGTTCTCTCCTGAAGGCTTCCTCCCATTCGGGCTCCTGCTGCTTATAATATTCCTTTAAAGCTTCTGCCATATCAAACTCATCATCAACCACCGGTTCCTTTTCCTGTATCACCACGGTATCAGGAATTTCTCTTTTCTCCCTGGTATCCTCACCGGGGCCGGGTCCACAAGCTGCCACGAAAAAACAGCAAATCATTAAATTAATTTTCAATATTTTCATCCGTAAATAATTTGTTTTAAATAGGTCGGATGGAACTCCATGTTTGCTATTTTCATTGGTGTTTGTGTTTTTTCGCAAACATGTTCGTTTCATACGTAAATATTTTTTGAATAAAAGCCGGATGCCTGCCTGCCTGCCTGCAGGGAACCCGCATGATGAGTTTTCATCCGTGATTAACTTGGTTGAGCTCGCAAGCCCGGTTGTGTTTTTCGAATCATGCTCGTTTCATAGAATCACATTTTAAGGGGGAAGGGCAAACAACTGCTGCCGCTTGTCCTTTTCCGTTTTTTTAAAATCTTTTATTGCACCTGGAATCGGAGGGTTGTAACCCCCTGATTACTGTATATACTGATCAGATAAATTCCTTTTTTATACTGTGATACATTCAGCTTCAATTGGTTGCTGTTGATCTGATCCATGGTATCAATGGCTCTGCCGCTTAGGTCAAATACAGCAATTGCCCTGATCGTTGTTTCAGAGTAAATATTAAGTTCGCTACCGGCAGGATTTGGGAAGAGCCTGTAAGCCGGCCCGCCTTCTGTTTCGCCCACGAAGGTATTATCCACGATCATTATCACTACTACTAAAACGTCCTTATCTTCCACCTCCACTGTGCCGGGGTAGTCAAAATATCCCGGGGCAGTAACCAGGAAATCGTATTCACCGGCTTCCAGGTCTTCAAAAAGATATACACCTGCAGGGTTGGTCACCCCGTTGAGAGTGATCACAGCGTCTGTAATATGGTAGCCATCTTGATTTGCCACAAGAAAGGTAACTGTAAATTCCACTTGTGGTATGGCAGTCAATTCAATATCGAGGTTAACATTCTGATCAACAACCTCTACGGTTCCGGAGACGGAAAAGAATCCTTCTGCCATTATTTCATAATCATATTCTCCGGCCTGAAGATCAGAAAAGATATACTCTCCGGCAGGATTGGTTGTCCCATCCAGTGTAATTACGGCATTATCAATCTGGATTCCATCCTCATCGGTTATATTAAAAATCACATTATAAACCGGTATCTCATCCAGGTTTTCATGAGCACCAATACATGGATTTTCAGCATCCCGCGGGGTGCCGAAAAAGTCAACATCAACTTCGGCTATTGGGGTCCCGGCTTCTTTTGCCGGGCTGGTAACCAGTATCATCAAGTCAGTATCGGATACAAACTGCGGATCGGCAAACAATGTATTTTGTTCTTTACCGGTTGCCGTTTGCCATGCTTCCAGATCCGTATAGCTTATGTTGTTGTGGAAGCCGAGATTGGCAGTTCCTTCCGGATCAAGGTAATAAAGGTTATGCTCAGCAATATCGGGTAGTTCAGGCATATGGAGAAGGTTGAAAGCAAAACCGTTTTCGGTGGATGCAATGATATTGTTTTTCATGATCACATTGCCCGAAACCAGATCAAAACCTCTCATCACCATCTGGGTGGTGCCTGAAACATTTTCCAGTTCATTTAAAAGCATGGAATTATAAACGAACATAAGATTTGCAGCAACATTGTTTACTCTTACTCCTCTGAGGAATCCATTGTGGCCGGTTTCGGCAGTAATGTCAAACCCGGAGATCATGTTGTTGGCAATAAGATAGTTACCGCCAGCAACAATGTCAATGGCAGCCATGTTTACAGAAGGTGCATCCCCGATATTGGCAATTTTGCTGAAATAGTTACCTGCCACCAGTATATTGGCATCAGCCAGCCCCAACGGAAACTGCAAAGCGGCCTGTGCAAGGATGCCGGTGCCTATATCCTGATTTACCCTGATCTCGTTGCCTGATATTTCAATGCTGTCACCTGCCCAGGCAAGGAAAAAACCGTTGGCTTTTCCTTCAATTAAGTTATTGATAAAGCTAGTATTTTCAATATAACCGACAGTTCCTGCATTGCTACGAAAAACATTCACACCATTATAACCGGGTGAAACTCCCGGAAAATCCACTGAAATGTGATTGTTATCAATGATGATGTTGCGGGGAGCATTGTCTGTTTCAGCATTGTGATTTACCCGCATGGCAAATGCACCATTGAAACCAACCTGTGTAGGTGAAGGTTGATTGGTTGCCTGGTGGTAGATATTGAGGTTCTTGACCACAATATCCGCAACATCACCAATAAGGAGAAAGGGCATCCCGTTGCGGTGAGTTCCGGTAGTATTGGTAAATGTAAGGTCGCGGGTGGTGCCGTCTTCGGTGTTGGAACCGTCAAAAATAATATTGCGGGTAGGTTTGGCATCTGTCCAGGCAATGTTGTTTTCATGTGTAATACCAATGATAAATGCACCTGAGGGGCCGGCATTTACATCACCCGGATAGTTGAAGCTGATGGTCGGAGTTTTTCCGGGAGCAGGTTTTATGGTGATGGTAAAAGGAGAAGGATCAACAGCAAGCCCGATACCTGAGGTGATACAGTCTTCCTCCAGATCGCTGGTGATGAGCAATAAGATATCATTATCAAAGGTTTCCTGGTTGTTTAAAGCGGTAACAGCAGCCCTGAAAGTGGGATAATTGCCTTCTTCACCCTCCACACTCTCATTACCTACAGAAAACACATCGGGAGAGGGCAGATTATCCAATACCTGCTGGCGCATTGCGGGAAGCATTCCGTGAAGGACTGTGCCCGGGCAGGCGGTAGCTCCAACATCCATATGACCAGAAATGCGGTACCTTGGCTGTATTTCACCGCTGGGATCCTGTAAGATGATATCGGCAATGGAAGTTGGATCAAATTCTTTATAGTCATACCACCAGGCCAGTAATTCCACATTTTTTCCCAATTGAACTTCAGTGGGATAGAGTGCAGGAGCATTTGTATTACCCAGGAAATTTACACCAATGGAAACAGCATTGGAGGGGCCTGCATGGGCTGCACGTACATCCAGAAGTGGCAGGTTGGGGTTATGCCTTCCCTCAAACAAATTGCCAAATTTATCCACAAGGTAGTTATATCCGATATCAAACCATCCCAGGGTATTGACATGGTAATCCCAGTAGGAGCGGACCACAGCAGCACCATCGCTGTAATCGTTGGGAACCGCACCGTAATGGATAAGAGTATGGGTAGCTTCTATATAATTGATGGTGTAGGTAGGATTGAGGCAGGCATTGGTAAGACACCAGGATGAGCGGCGAACGATTTCGGGAAACTCAAGGCTGGAAAGGCTTTCAACCACAAGTTTCTCAGCAGGTAAAGCGAATGGATCATCGCTGTAGGTAACACTGATATCAATAAGATCAACCTCAATTTTTATTATTTCCTGCCCATGTGGAACTATAATCTCTGCTTCAAAAGCCTTGAATGTCTCCCCGTCTGACAGCATCAGCAACTCACCGGCATATATTGCTCTCGGAGATTCTGAAGGATGGTATTCACCGGAAGACCTCCTGAAGGGAGTCCAGGTGCCATCCTGCTTCTGAGCGCGGTATTGCAAAGTGAAATCAGCAGCATCGGCCTCATCATGAATAGCAGACCAAAGAACCACCATAGAGGTAAAACCCTGTGGCCAGGAAGAAGAAACAAAATAGCGGTCTTCGGCAGATCGCACCACACTTTGATCCCAAACAAGTATGGCAGAGGGGATCTCCCTGCGCTCACTATCGTCATAGGCCCGGTCGGCTCCAAAGGACATTACCTGTGGTCCGTCGTAAAAAGATTGTGGCATTGCATTAGGCCAGACCATCAAAGCCATCAGGCCGAAAATGAAACGTAAGGTGTTTTTCATAATTTTAATGATTTAAGGGAATAATCAATTTTACAGGTCTTTTAACAAACAAAAAATGGTATTTTAATATTTTTTACTTTCCTGAATTTTTGATATATGACTTTTGACAAGCAAATGAAATAAATCTTAAGCTTTTCATATTATGACACTTACATTTTTGCAAACAATAAAAACAGGCCAGGTAATATTTTCAAAGAGACGCACTAAAGTTAAATAAATTCAAAATAAGTACAAACCAAATTTAACAAAACCATTTGATAATGTCTTTTTTGTTTAAACATGGATAAGAACCTTTATTCTGCAGGGAAAAGACAAGAGCTGGACCCAACCGGGAAACAGGAAATGATTACCGGAAAAAAAATTAGGAGACAGAGAATGATGTGTAGAAAGAAAAAGAGCTTCGTGTTTGCGAAGCTCTTTTTATGCATTAATTATTAAGAAAAAACGTTTGGTTTATCTTCTGTACCCCATTCTTTGAAGCACTTCATCACTTAGATCGAAGCGCACATCTGAATAAATCATATTGCCACCTCCAGATTTGTCAAATATTACTGCATAGTTGCCACGTGTGGCAATTTGCTCAACGGCTTCATAGATTTGATCCTGAATCGGTCTTACAAGTTCTTCTCTTTTCTTAAAAAGGTCACCGTCACGGCCAAATCTTTGCATTTGCAGGTTTTTGGCTTCACGCTCCAGTTCAATGATTTCTTCTTCGCGTTGGCGTCTCATCTCTTCGGGCAGCAGCATCGATTCGGCCTGATACCTGCGGTACATTTCATCAATTGTTCCGAATTTGGCTTCAATTTCATTTTGCCATTGCACAGACAGCTCATTGAGCTGCATCTGTGCAGCCTGATATTCAGGTATATTTTCAAGGATATATTCCGAATCAATATAAGCGAACCTCTGTCCAAATACTGACAGCGTGGTAAAAAGGGCAATCAGTGTTACAAAAGCTGATTTTTTCATGTTAATTTCCTCCGGTATTTATGTTATTTAAGTTATTCAGTTATTAAGTTATCGTATCGAAGCAAAGATTCCGGGAGCCGTAGGCGATAATGATTGAGTTATTCAGTTATTGAGTTATTGAGTTATTGAGTTATTGAGTAACCACTTCTAAACCTCTAAACTTTTAAACTTCTCAACCTTATAAACCTTTTTAATCAATTTGTTGTCCGATGCTGAAGTGGAATCTGCCACCTGCATCACCGGGTCTTCCTGGTATTTCGTCGAAACCGTAGCCCCAGTCGAGCCCCAGTAAACCAAACATGGGCAGGAATATCCTTACACCAAAACCTGCTGAGCGGTGCAGTTCGAAAGGATTGAAATCTCTGAACCTTCCCCACGCATTTCCTGCTTCTGCAAACACAAGCCCATAAATGGTAGCCATGGGGTTGAGTGAAACAGGGTATCTGAGCTCGGCAGTAAATTTATTGTAAACATTTGCTCCCAGAAACTCCCGGTCGCCGGTAAGGTCTTGTGGAGTGAGAGAATAGTTAGCATAGCCACGCATAGATATAATCTCACGACCGTCAATATTCCATCCGGTTAAACCATCACCTCCCAGATAAAAACGTTCAAAGGGCGATACTCCGATATCAGGATTAAAATAACCCAAAAATCCCATACGGGTACGTGTACTCAATACCAAATTTCCTGCCAATCTTGTATACCAGGTTGTATTAAATTTCCATTTGTGATATTCAAGCCACCGGTACTTTTCCTGATCACTCATTTGAGAATAATCTTTGTCATTCAGAAGTGAGTAAGGGGGTGTAATTTGCAAACCTATTGATACTTCCGAGCCGGTACGTGGATACAAAGGTGCATCTACAGAGTTTCTGCCAAATTCAATTCCATAACTGAAATTGTTGGAATTCCCCTCATCAATAATAAATCTTATGGGGCTGTTCATTACTTCATAACGCTGGAAGCTGAGATTTTGCCTCAGATAGAAAAAGTCATCCGGAACACGCAATCTCTGTGCCATACCCAAAGATGTTCCAAGGATACTGTAATATCCATGATCGGGGCTGCTTCTTGGGAAACGGTTACGGTGTACGGTGCGAAATATGGATACACTTAATGCATTGGGCTTTTTACCGCCCAACCATGGTTCCATAAATGACATGCTGTATGATACATAGCCCCTTCCGTAGGTTTGTGCCCTCAATGATAGTCTCTGTCCGTCACCCGAAGGCAGTGGCCTCCATGCATCTTTTTTGAAAAAATTCCTTGTGGAGAAGTTATTAAAAGAAAGGCCCAGTGTACCAATAATTTGATTGGCTCCCCAGCCGCCGGAGAGTTCTATCTGGTCAGATGAAGTTTCTTCAACGATATATTCCAGATCAACAGTGCCATCAGCAGCATTGGGGGTGGGTATAATATCTATTTTTTCCTGGTCAAAATAGCCAAGCTGGATTATATCACGCTGACTACGTATAATTTCGCTGCGGCTGAAAAGCATACCCGGACGGGTGCGGATTTCACGTAATATAACGTGGTCGTTGGTTTTGGTATTGCCGGAAACAGTTACCCGGGCAATTTCTGCCTGCGGTCCTTCATATATTCTGAGCTCAAGGTCAATGGAGTCATTGCTCACATTTACCTCCATGGGTGTGATGTTGAAAAAAAGATAACCGTTATCCAGGTAAAGTGAACTGACATCCACACCTTCCATGTTCATGAAAAGATTTCTGTCAAGAAGTTTTTGGTTATAGATGTCACCGGGATTTAAACCAAGCACCTCTGTAAGCACATCATCAGGGTAAACTGTGTTGCCTACCCAGTTTATACTTCTGAAATAATAGGTGGGTCCTTCATCAATAAATAATTCAAGCTTAATGCGGTCTTCTTCTACAAAATAAAAAGTATCTCTGAGTATTACTGCATCCCGCTTACCGAGCTCATTATACCGGTCAATGATGTTTTGCTTATCCTCCTTAAATTCTTCCTGCACCAGTTTAGATGAATTGAAAAGGAACCGCAGACTTCTCTCACGAGTGTTTTTCATCAGGCGTTTTATCTGTCTGTCGTTAAGCACTTCGTTTCCATGAACAATAACTTCACGAATCCGGGTTCTGTCGCCACGATCAATCTCAAACTCAAGCATGATGCTGTTAACGCGGGCGGTATCAGTAACCTGTCTGATGTTAATTTCGGGTTTAAGGAATCCCTTTTCAACATAATAATCTTCTATAATGGACCTTGCTCTGAAAAGCAGACTTTCCGTAACCACATCACCTCTTACCAGGTTAAGTTTTTCTGTAAGGTTGGTTACATCTGATCTTCTGGCTCCTGTAAATTCAAATCTTGTTAGCCTGGGTCTTTCCTTTAGCTCAATATCAAGAAATATCAGATTATCCTGTATAGATGTTACCCCTATTGATACATCGGTAAAAAGGCCTTGCCTCCAGATATTATCAATTGCCCTGGCGATATCTTCACCGGGAACCAGAATCCGGTCACCAACATTGAGCTGGCTAACCATAACAATAATGTTATGATCCATGTAGTTTACACCGCTTACGCTGATTCCTCCTATTGTATATTCTCTGGGGTTGTTGTAATCAATATTTATTTGCTCTCCGGTGCGCACAACCTGTGCATTCGCCGAAGGCGGAGATATTATCAGGAAAAGAAGAAAACCAATTACAAAATTTAATCTGATCATTACAGGAGATTTTAAAAAGTTTACCTTTTATATAACGTTAATCAATTGCAAAACAATATTTATTGGATCATGTTTTTCCAAATCTGCGCTCTCGTCTTTGGTAGTCAAGAATAGCCTGATATAAATGTTTTTTCCTGAAATCGGGCCACATAACAGGGGTAAAATACAGTTCACTGTAAGCAATCTGCCACAACATAAAATTGCTGATTCGCAATTCACCACTCGTTCTGATAAGCAGGTCGGGATCCGGTATCCCATGTGTTTGCAGGAATTGTTTAAAAAGGTTTTTATCAATGTTTTCCGGGTCAATTTTATTTTCTTTTACCTTACGGGCAATTTGCTTTACGGCATTTACAATTTCCCATTGAGAGCTATAACTCAGGGCCACAGTAACTGTGAGACGGGTATTGTTTTTTGTGATTTCTATGGCTTCTTTTAACTCTTTAATGCATGCCTCAGGCAAAGAATCAATATCTCCTATGGCATTTAGTTTTACACCTTTTTCCAGCAACTCCGGGGTTTCATTTTTGATGGCATTAACAAGCAACTCCATGAGCGTGTTTACTTCACTTTTGGGTCTGCACCAATTTTCAGTTGAAAATGCATAAAAAGTAAGATGCTTTACACCAATTTCTCCGGCTGCTTCAACAGTTTCTCTCACAGCCTGAACCCCATTCTCATGACCAAATATCCTCTCCTTCCCCCTTTGTTTTGCCCATCTGCCATTGCCATCCATTATAATAGCAATATGTTTGGGTAACTTATTTTTATTGATGTTTTGCTTGAAATCCATTGTGGCTAAATCAATTGCTCCTGCTCAAAATAGGCACAAATTTCTCAAAATGTTTTTACATAAAAAAGAAAAGCATTAAAGATTATGAAAAATTAATCATATGCAGGGCACCAAAGTCTGCTACGATCCTTTATTTTAAAGGTTAAAATGAATCCTGCAAATGAATACCAATCATTCACATTTGGGTTGCCTCTTTGAAACCCGGCGTTATCTCCACGGTTTTCAATACTTCTGTCGTGAAGCCTTATTGCATCATTATCTGGATTGCCCGCAAATACTGAAGGATCGGGATAGGTGGTGCTAACGTCATCGAGATAATCTGTGCCGGTTCTTCTCATGCCCCATTCAAATGCTGCTGAAAACTGACGATTGATATTGAATTTAAAACCTACTCCAAATAACAGGTTGTAAGAATAGAGTGAATAAGGTTTTCTTTCGGGATAAAGATCGGAGCCCTGTCCCTCGGTATTAAGGGGCTTAAGGTTTACCCATCGTCCGTTAAGCTCAGCCTGCGGGTTGAATCTGAAAAACCCTCCTCCGCCAAAAATATAAGGAGAATAACCGGTATCCAGGTTGCCAGGTGCAAACTTTAGAAAATTTAATTCGCCCTGCACAGACAATTCCAGAATATTGCTCCGGAAGTGCAGGTTTCGGTTTTCGTTATATTTTATAATTGCATCATCTCCTGCAACATTTCCCCAGAAACCATTGGCACGCAGGGCAAGATGATCATTGATGTTAAATCGGTAAATCCCTCCGATTCCTATACTGTTCATAGCAAATTGCCGGGATGGATTTAAATCTCCCAGATAATAGGAAGTGCCGAAAAAGAGCCCTATTTCATTTCTTTGACCATAGGTATGAAAGAAAAAAAACAAAGCAAAAACAGTTGAGATAAAATATTTACAGATTCTTTTAATATGATATGAATAATGTGGATTTCCAGAAATGATAATCATTATCGCTTTATTGTTTAGCTGAATGTATCAGTGAGTTGCGGTCTTAATAATAAAAGTTGGTAATGAAAACGAAAAACAACCCCTAAATATTTTATACCATACGAGATACTTATTTACCTCCCCCAGAACTGCCTGGGCGAACGAATAGCCCCGGTTTGTCCCAGCCGGTAGTGTAGCGTTATAAGAGTGAAAAAATACGTGTCTGTGCCATAGGGGCTTCCCCTTTGTTGGCCCGGGGAGGTTACAAGATCGCCCAGGTTTCCATTGGTAGGATTGGAGAAATATTCAGCAAGGGCAATCATTGCAGGGTCGTCAAAAATTTCATGAAACAAACCTGGGTCCACATAGGTGGTACTAACATCATCAATATAATCAGTAAATGTTTTCCGGAACCCCAACTCCAAACCCACTGAAATATTTCGATTCACATTTAAAAGGGCTCCCAATCCAAAAGGAATTGCGACAGAAATTCGCGAATATTTTTCACGTGTTCTGAAAAACCCTTGTCCTTCGGTTCTTAATGGTTGTAAATTATACCAGCCATCAGATGGAAGTTCTGAAACCGGAATGGTCCCTCTTCCCCAGTTGATATAGTTTTCAGCTTCAAAATAACCCTGAGGATTGAAATAAAATCCTGCAATGCCACCAAATGCATAAAAAGACATATCCAAAGCTCTTCGTGTGCCGGCACGCGTTACCCTGCGATGTCTGGCACCTTCTCTTTGGAAATTGTAAAAATAGTATTGCAGTTTGGGTGCAACCTCTATAATGGGCGAACGAAAGTGAATATTACGGTTGTTGCGATATATCTCATTGGTATGACGATCATCACCCGAAACATATGCAAAAGAAAATGTTGTGGCCAGTGCCAGGTTTTCAAGAAGCAGATAGCGGTATCCAACAGTTGCTGCAGGACGTACAGCTGCAAAATTGAAATCTCTGATTCCCTGAGAGCCTATTCGGTCTGCTCCTCCAAGGTCGCCCATAAAACCTGAAGACCCCAATCCAAATAAAAGGTGATGGCGTTCTCTTTTCCATAACTGAGGTTGAGAAAAAGACTCAAGGGTAAAGGAGAATATCAGAACTGAAAATATCAGGAAATATTTTTTTGGTGATTTATGCATTATATTTTTGTCTCTTGTAACCAAATAATCCAATAAAGTATTTTTATGATTTAATCTGCAAAAATAACAAAAAATGATTTTAATCCTCCATTTTAAGGTGTAAGTAGTCACTTATCAACAGTTTAGTTTCTCTTGTCAAAACCCCATGCCAGTTTATTGCGAATGGTTTTGAAAAAATCATTGTGCTCTATACAAATCAGATTTACTTTAAATTCAGCTTTTTCAATATATAGATCCACCGGATTTTCCATTGGCACAGTCCTGGAGTCCATTACAATGAGGTGGCTCTTTACCCTTCCCTGTACTTTTAGTTTTACAATGGATTTATCTCTGATAACGATGGGTCTTACTGTAAGATTGTGTGATGCGATGGGAGTGATGATAAAGTTTTCGGAATCTGGCACGATAATGGGACCACCGCAACTCAATGAGTATCCTGTTGAGCCGGTGGGTGTTGAAACCATTAATCCGTCGGCCCAGTAGGTATTCAAATAACACTCATCCACGTAAGCACTTATGGATATCATGGAGGTATTGTCGCGCTTGAGTACCGTTACTTCATTAAGTGCATAGGGAAATGATCCGAATAGCTTTTTCTCGCCACTTTTCAGCATCAAAAGTGATCTTTCATCAATACGATATCTTCCATCAAAAAGAGCCTGAACTGATTCTTCCATTTCATCAGTTGAAACAGAAGAAAGAAACCCCAGTCTTCCGGTATTTATTCCCATAACAGGTATGCCCGAATTACGTATAAAAGGTAAGGTGTCAAGCAAGGTACCATCGCCACCAATGCTTATCATGCAGAAACAGGAGGGAGGAATTTCGTGGTGATTTTGAAATGATTTCACCGGAATTTTAAAGGAAATCTCACTCCTAAGAAATTCCAGAAAATTATGATAGATGTAAAATGTTTCTGCTTTTGCCTCTAGAATCCTTATCAGATTTTCGATTACAGAAAAATATTCAGGATTGAATTTTCTGCCAAATATGGCGATTTGCATACCTTAATCAATTATTATTTAATTAATAAAACAAGGATAAAGATAATGTAATTGATGGGATAAGAATTGAATAAAGTTCATTTTTACATCAATTCAAGTCTTTTCGAGTCTAGTTTTAAAAAGGTAAACAGAAAAATTGTGAAAGCCCACAAGGAAGAACCTCCGTAACTGATAAATGGCAAAGGGATTCCGATTACCGGCACCAAACCTATAGTCATTCCAATATTTACAAGAAAATGGAAAAAAATAATACCGGCCAGGCTATAGCCGAAAATCCTGCTGAATACGGATCTTTGTCGCTCGGCTAGAATAATAATTCGTATTAGTAAAAATACGAACAGGAAAACAATTACTAAACTTCCCATGAAACCCCATTCTTCTCCAATGGTACAAAAAATAAAATCGGTGCCTTGCTCCGGCACAAAGCTAAACTTGGTTTGTGTACCCTGTAAGAAGCCTTTGCCCCACATGCCCCCTGAACCAATGGCAATTTTTGATTGGTGCAGGTTATATCCGGCACCACGTAAATCAATATTTTCATCTATGAGCACAGCGATACGCATTTTCTGATGAGGCTGAAGGACTTCTTCATATACATAATCTACCACATACACATAAGCATTGATAAGAATTAGTATGAGAAACAATTGTTTTATTACCGAAGGCTTTTTTCTTAAAAAAAAGATACTGACAAGAAATGCGGCTGTCAGTCCTCCTATAATATAAAACTCGTTGAAAAGAAGTGTAAGTACAAAGAGAAAAACAGCAAGTATTCCCAAAATCAAAAGCCAGCCCGGTATATAACCTTCCCTGTAAAAAACAATCACAAAGGCAGCAAAAACAAGTGCGGTTCCTGTATCATTCTGCAAAAATATAAGCAATACAGGAATGGCAACCAATGCCGAAGGTTTAAGCAATGCTTTAAAGTTACGTGTACGTGATTTCGTGTCGTAAATCAACCTTGCCAGGGCCAATGCTGTAGCATATTTGACAAATTCTGCAGGTTGTATAGCAATGCCCCCTATGTGAAACCATGATTTTGACGCATTTACGGTAGTACCAAAAAGTAATACACCAATAAGTGAAATGATGCCTATGCCAAAAATGATATAGGCAAAAGTGGGAAAAAACTTTACATCAATGGTAAAAATAACAGTAGCTAAGACAAGAGCTGTAAGAATCCAAACAAATTGTTTTCCATAGGTTTGGCTAAAATCAAACATACTTTGATGGAGTTCTTTCACCTCAGCTGCATATATGCTGAACCATCCGATTATTACCATACACAGGTAAATGAAAACGGTAGTTTTATCAATATTTTTAAAGAAGCTGACTCTTGTTCCCATCTTGATTAAGGGTTATTCATTGGTTAAAAAAACTGCGTCAAGTATTCGTTGCTCAAACCATCTGCGTTTGACTTCACCTGTAAGATATTTTTCTATCATAAGACTTGAAATAGGAGCTGCCCATGCGGCACCGCTTCCTGCATTTTCTACAATAACAGCAATTGCAATTTTAGGATCATCAACCGGGGCAAAGGCAATAAAAGCCGAATGGTTCTCTCCGTGGGGGTTTTGCACAGTTCCGGTTTTACCAGCCATAGTGATTTCGGGGATTCTGGAAAAACGTCCTGTACCTTCTTCTACTGTGTTTAACATTGCCTCTGCCATGGTTTCAAAATGAATTGAATCTATGGTAGTATAATATCTGTCACGAAATTCCGGATTGAGGTTATCAGGTGTTTCAATAGCTTTCACAATGTGCGGCTTATAATAGTAACCTCTGTTGGCAACAATGGCTGCAAGGTTGGCAAGCTGCAAAGGGGTGGTGCCTATTTCTCCCTGTCCGATACCCAGGGAAATGACAGTAAGTGCCCGCCAACCCCGGGGTCCGTAAATACGATCATAATATTCTGAACTGCCGATAAGACCGCTGAGCTCATAAGGCAGGTCACTATTGAATCTTTGCCCAAATCCAAGACTCAGCAGGTGGTTACGCCAGGTTGTAAGAGCTTCCTGCATGCTCCCGAATTTTGGCAACTCAAGGGTATTGCGAAACTGTATGGAAGAAAATGTATTGCAACTATACTGTAAAGCTGAAACTACATTAACGGGTTGCGGGTGTGTGCGGCATCTTACTGTAATGCCACCGCTACGGTAAAATCCCGGACAGGCATACCTGGAATTAACAGTAATGCCTCCTTCCTGAAGTCCTACAAGGAAGTTTGCAACTTTAAATACCGACCCCGGCGGGTAGTTTGCCATCAGGGCCCGGTTAAACAATGGGTTTAAAGTATCCTGCTGAAGATTTCGGTAATTCTGAGAACGCACTCTACCCACCAGAAGATTGGGGTCATAGCTGGGGGAAGTTACCAAAGCAAGAATCTCGCCCGATGAGGGCTCAATGGCAACAATGCTGCCTCGCTTGTTTTGCATAAGTTTCTCTCCGTAAATCTGCAGGTTAACATCAAGAGAAGTATAAAGGTCGGTACCTGCAATGGCGATGGTATCATATCGGCCATCCTGAAATGAGCCAATATTGCGGCTTAAAGCATCTACCAGCACTATTCTTGTTCCTTTACGTCCTCTGAGTACTTCCTCATAATGTTTTTCAATTCCCGATATACCAATATAATCACCCATACGGTAATAGGGGTCATTTCCTATAATAGCCGGGCCCACTTCTCCTACATAACCAAAAAGATGTGCTGCAATGGGGTAGGGGTATTTGCGCAAGGTACGCGGCTGAACATAAAAACCGGGAAACCTGAAAAGTTTTTCCTGCAAAACAGCATATGAATCCCTGGATATCTGACGCTCAAATATGGATGCTGTAAACGGGCTGTGTCTCCTTGCAGCAAGCATCCTGTTTTCAAACTGCTCAAGGGTTATGCCCAGCAGGTTAATAAATTCAGTTGTATCGATGCTTGTTACTTGACGGGGAATGACCATCAAATCATAATAGGGCTCATTATAGACAAGCAGCTCTCCATTGCGGTCATAAATAAGTCCGCGGGCGGCATAATCAGTAATGATTCTCTGTATATTGCTGCTGGCAAAAATTTTATAGCGGTGATCAATTATCTGGATGTAATAGAGCCTGGCCAGAAAAATAAGTCCTGTTAAAATAAAAAAAACTATTACCGATATTTTCCGGCGAGAAAAAAAATCAGAATGGGGATTCCGGCTCATCATAAATTATAATCCTCAGATTTTTATCGGATTGGAAGGACTAAGACAACATTAGCCCCTCTGATGTTATTAGAAAACTTCTTTCAGCATTTGCCTGCCTGTCCAACAAAATTAATGATTTTGATTATTTTTTGCCCCTGTATTATTCACTCTAATTCAAAATTGCTAATTTAGTCTGCTCAAACCGACAAAAATATAGTAAAACTACTGTTTTTAACAGTTTTATTTTTTACAGGTTATATGAAAATTCCGGTTTTTTCATGGAAAATTGCTGAACATGTAATCGATTTTTGACAGAATTGAACCAAATAGTACTGTTAGGTAAAAAAAACAATATATGAACCAATATCATTTAGTTAAGAAACTGAAATATTATTGTGATAGCCTGGAAAAACTGATTTATATCTTTTAATCATAAAAAATCTGCGCTGCTTTGCATCTGCGTTATCTGCGCTCTATAAATAAATATTATAAGCATAACTAAGGAAATTTATATATAAACCCTAAAATTTATATTTATGAGCAAAATTGTAGTTCTGGGAGCAGGGATGGTAGGAAAAGCCATTGCTATTGACCTTTCCGAAAATCATGATGTAACCTCTGCTGATATTGATGAAAAGTCTCTTCAGTATCTCAGAGAAAACTATAAAATTAAAACCCAACCTGTTAACCTTATACAAGAGGAAATGATTGCCGAACTTGTGTCGGGGTTTGATTTGGTGGTGTCGGCAGTGCCCGGCTTTATGGGTTATGATGTGGTGAGGTCTGTAATTGAGGCAAGGAAAAATATTGTGGATATTTCTTTTATGCCGGAAGATTACATGGACTTAAATACACTGGCCGCCAGCAAGGGAGTTACAGCAATAACCGATTGTGGTGTTGCCCCGGGAATGCCCAACCTTATTGCAGGATATCTGAATGAGATTATGGAGATAGAATCACTCGAATATGTGGTGGGTGGATTGCCAAAGGTTAAGATTTATCCGTTTTATTATAAAGCCCCCTTTTCACCCATTGATGTTATTGAGGAATATACCCGGCCTGCGCGCTTTGTGGAAAAGGGTCAGCAAATGATTAAACCGGCCATGAGTGAACCGGAGTTGCTGCACTTTCCTAAGGTAGGTACTTTGGAGGCCTTTTATACCGATGGATTGCGGTCGCTGTTAAGAAATCTTCCCCATATACCCAATATGAAAGAGAAAACTTTGAGATATCCGGGTCATATACACCTGATACAAGCCTTGAAAACTGCCGGTTTCTTTGATAAGGATCCTATTACCATCAATAATACAGCCATACGTCCCATTGACTTTACCAGCAAAGTACTGATCAACGACTGGAAACTCGAACCCGAAGAGCAGGACTTTACCGTAATGCGTATTACAGTCAAAGGTGTAATGGATAGTAAACCCAAAACCATTCAATATGAATTGTATGATGAATTTGACAATAAAGAAAAAATTTCATCTATGGCACGTACTACAGGTTTTACAGCAACTGCCCATGCCGAGCTGATACTTCAGGGGAGGTTTTCTGCCAAAGGGGTATATCCCCTTGAGTTGATTGGTATGGATGCCGATTCCTATGAATTTGTTATGGAATATCTGGAAGAAAGGGGGATCAATTATCAAAAAACAGAATTCTGAAATGCGTATTAACCAGTAAATAAACTTACGTGAAAAAAATATTTGATGCCCGCCTTAACTACAGGCAAACGCTGTCAGACATCGGATACGTAGAATTTAAAAAAGCAACCCAGCAGGATTATGACCGCATTGGTTTTATGTCGGGCCTGGAAGTGCACCAGCAATTGAAAACCACCCAAAAGCTCTTTTGCCGATGTCCTGCCGGTAAATTTCAAAATGATGGTGAATTTGATGCAGAAGTCATCCGGCATATGCGGCCTACCTTGAGCGAGTTGGGAGAATATGACGGTACTGCGCTCATGGAATTCAAAACCCGCAAGGAAATTGTTTATCGTATAAAAAACGAAACAACATGTACCTATGAAGTGGATGACACTCCTCCATTTCCGCTTAACAGGGAAGCACTGGGTATTGCACTTGAAATTTCTTTGCTGAAAAAGCTGAATATTGTAGGTGAAGTGCATATAACACGCAAACAATATCTTGACGGCAGTATCCCCACAGGTTTTCAACGCACCGCTATCCTTGGAGTAGAGGGTGAAATAGAATTGCCCTATAAAAAAGTAAGACTTATCCAGTTAAGCATTGAAGAAGATTCATGCCGTGAGGTATCTGATATAGGTCATCAAAGAATTTATAAAACCGACCGTCTTGGTATGCCCTTGATAGAAACCGTTACCTACCCTGATATGGTTAATCCGCAGGAGGTTGCTGATGCATGCCAGTTTATCCGGTTTTTAAACCGGAGCACCGGGAAAGTGCTGACCGGAATGGGTGCCGCCCGGCAGGATGTAAATGTCAGTTGCCGTGGTGGCACACGTGTTGAAATCAAGGGAGTGCCACGCATCAGGCAAATCCCCTTGCTTACACACAATGAGAGTTACCGGCAATGGGCTTTGCTCCAAATAAAAGAATTGCTGCTCAAATCTGTAAAAAACCCGGAAAGCTGGAAGATGAACTATCGCCGGCTTGAGCCTGATTATCTGGAATTAAAACCTCGTTTTACCAGGCAAATTAAGGGAAATGCCTGGCAATTATATGCAGTGGCTTTACCGGGTTTTCAGGGCATTATGTCGCATTTTACCCAGCCCGGAAAAATTTTTGCCGATGAAATCAGTGACAGGCTGAAGGTGATTGCCTGCCTTGAAAAACCCAATATGGACCATAACGAAAGCCTGAAACCCGTTGTAAGTGAAAAAACCTGGAACCTTATAAAAAAACTTTTGAATGCCCGTACTGATGATGCTTTGCTTGTTTTCTGGGGACCGGCTGATGATATGAAAACAGCATTGGAAACTATTGATGAACGATGCAGGTGGGCATTTGAGGGTGTACCCAATGAAACACGTAAAGCAATGCCCGATGGGACTACCATTTTTGAAAGAGTTTTGCCTGGTGCAGACCGAATGTATCCTGATACAGACTCTGCACCTATCCCTCTGAAAGATGAGTATATTGAAGAATTAAGAAAAAGAATTCCAATAACCGCTATAGAGGCTTATCGTCAAATGCGAAAATGGGGTATTCCCGAAGATACATATGAATATATTTTAAAAAAGGACCTTTTCCCGCTTTTGAAAAAACTTATTGTGGAAATGAAGGAAGAACCTGTCTTTGCAGGCACACTTCTGGGACACAAACTCAAACATATTGAAGGACAATATCCTTTGTCAAAAGATTTTCATTACGGGCTTGTCAGTATGCTCGTGAAAAAAATCAGGCAAAAAAAACTGGATATTGCTATTATTTTTAAAATGTTGCCTCTGTTGTATGAGCACCCCAAGATGGATTTTGATTCACTTTTGATAAGCATAAAATTCAAGCCTTTCACAGAAAAAGAGATACGGGATGATATTCCTTTTCTGGAAAACAAATATTGTACTTTACGCAAAAGCAGGAGAGCTGAAGCCCGCGCCGACTGGATTATGGGTCAGCTTCGCGCAAAAGCTCTTGGCAACATTGATTTGAAAAAGCTGAGGCAGATTATTGGAGAAAAAGATTGTAAATGATATCCGGGCTACATATTTTAAAAAACGAATCCGATGGCAGAAGACTATTTCCAGGGATATAAAAACAAAGCACTCAATGTGCTGAAAAAATACAATGTAAGAGTCTGGGGGCAATGTTATATAGAAACCACAAGAGGAAATTTTACCGGAACTGTACTTCCGCGGGCAGAAAATGATGATGATTTCCATATTGTGTTGAAAATTGCTACAGGGTATAATATTGGTATTGATGTAGGTACTATTTTATCCATGAAAGAAACAGGATATAAAAAGGCCAATTATAAAATACCTGAAAAGGAGTTTCCCTATACGAAAGGTTTGCCCAGGGTTAAACTTATCGGAACCGGCGGAACGATTGCTTCCCGGCTGGATTATCGCACAGGTGCTGTAATTCCGGCTTTCAGTCCCGGTGAGTTATATGGAGCCGTGCCCGAACTTGCAGATATTTGTAATTTAACAACAGAGAAGGTTTTTGCCGTTTTCAGCGAAAACATGGGGCCTGAACAGTATAAAAAACTGGCCGTTGCCATTGGCAAAGAAATAGAAAATGGAATACAGGGAATAGTCATTGGCCATGGTACCGATACACTGCATCACACAGCAGCAGCTTTAACCTATATGATACAGGATCCCCCCATCCCTATTGTGCTGGTGGGTTCGCAGCGTTCATCAGACCGGCCTTCCTCTGATGCAGCTTTAAATCTTATGCATGCATGCTATACTGCAGGCCATGGTGATATTGCAGAGGTAATGGTGTGTATGTTTGGCCCCACATCTGATGAGTATGCCCTGTTACATCGTGGTACACGGGTGCGTAAGATGCATTCTTCCTACAGAAGTACATTTCGCACATTGGGTGATATCCCTTTGGCAAGAGTTACAAGGCAGGGCGTTATCCCAATCAAAGAAAATTACAACCCCCGGCGCAAAGATAAAAAGGTGAAAATATTTCCTTACTTTGAGGAAAAAGTGGCCATGGTGTATTATTATCCCAATATGATGCCCGATATGATTGATTCTTTGGTTGATAATGGTTACAAAGGGATTATTATTGCAGGTACCGGCCTGGGCCATGTAAACATACCTCTTTATCCTGCATTGAAGCGTGCCTGCGAAAAAGGTGTGGCAGTATACATGACCGTGCAGACCCTTTGGGGTTATGTTCATATGTTCGTATATGAAACAGGGCGCGAACTTATGGCACTGGGTGTTGTACCTGCTGAAAATATGTTGCCTGAAGTGGCTTACATAAAACTGGGATGGGTGCTTGGCCAGACCACTGATCCTGAAGAGATAAAGCGCATGATGCTTACTCCTATGAACGATGATATTACAGAACGGGAACCCTACAACGGTTACCTTATATACCAGGGCGGACTGCCGGAAGTAGAAGAGTTTGTTAGAAAGTTTAGAAAATAGACTGATTAAAGGTGTTGAGGGCTTTAGCCCGAAATCCCGCTTGTGCGGGAATGGGTTGATAAGTTGAAAGGTTGAAAGGTTGAAAGGTTGAAAAGTTGAACAGTTGAAGGGTTGAAGAGTTTAAAAGATGACACACTTAACTGAACATTCCCGAATAAACCCGCCTGAAATAAAAAAGCCCCCTGATTTCAGGGGGCTTTGCTTTTAAAACGTACCCGGAGCCGGGCTCGAACCGGCACGGCCGCAATGGCCACAGGATTTTAAGTCCTGGGTGTCTACCAATTCCACCATCCGGGCATTTTTAAAGAGCTTTGCTATAAATCACCAAACCAAACTTATAGCCAAAAAAAAACCTCTTTTCAGAGGTCTTTGAGCGGAAAACGAGACTCGAACTCGCGACCCCGACCTTGGCAAGGTCGTGCTCTACCAACTGAGCTATTTCCGCTTTTGGATTTTGCGGTTGCAAATATACGTAAGATTTTTTGATTTGAAAAAAATATTTTCTGTACAATTTTTTCCAGCTTACATATTAAACCAATTCCAAACTCAATCTTAACCTTAACCTAACCAACTCTGCTATTAAATGTAGTTAAAATAGGTTGTTATTCGTTTTTAATTTTTATATT
>REDJ01000038.1 GCA_007693555.1 Bacteroidota bacterium | reverse complement strand
GAAAACAAAGAAAATACCGGCTAAACTTTTGAAGTCAACATATTTGGTCATCTTTTTTCAGGATAAATGAAATTGTCTGGCTTCAGAAATAAAAAGGTTTTCAATCAGTTTTAAGAATATTTTCTGCCCGATAAGCCACCACCAGGGTAGCCAACCTGCGGTCGTATCCCATTACCGGAGCTGCCATAACAAGCAGATTCTCCTCCTCCGGAAAAACAACAGTACTCTCTACCTTTAAAATTTCTTGCCGGAATCTTTCTTCAAACTGCTGACCTTCCATTCTTTTATCGGTAGAGATGAGAGTATTTCCATCGGGCTCAATCAGGTAAATAAACTGGAAGTTTCTCATTCTTACCATGTCAGTAGTAAACATATCAACCTGTTCCAGGTTGCCCCTCAGCATTTCTGAACGAATACTCCACACCATTGGTCTGGCGATAAGCATCATCATTTCCTGGTTCTTCTCCTCCAGTTGTAAGGTTGCAACTTCGATGATTTCTTTCTTTTGTCTTTGACCCTGCAAGTCCTTCCAGAGATAAACTATCAAAACTGCAAGAATACCGATGAAGGCAGTCACGAGTACCGGATTCTTTTTTATGAAAAGTAAAAAAGAATTCTTCTTTTCATCAACGCTACCCATATTATTTTCAGCGTTTTTCTGTTCTTTTTTCCCTTGGGTATCCTTTTTCAATTCATCTGATTTGGGTTTCTTATCTTCTCCCTTTTTGTTTTTTTCGTTTTCCATAGAATTTTCCTTTTTTGTCATATTAATAACACCTTTAAATTAGATTCAAAATTACAAAATCTGCATATCTACCCTGCGTTCTTCAGGATTTAAGCCTCCGGTAGCATTTTCGCTGCCAAAATATTGCTCAAGAATATGAACCTGGGGTACTCCCAGTCTGATAAGTTCATTCCTGACAGCCTGCACCCGCCATTGCGATAATAATTTGTTATATTCAGGATCGCCGGTGCCATCAGCAAAACCTGATAACTGAATTTTCAGATCAGGATTGTCTTGTATAACTTTTGCAAATTCAGCAATTTTATTGAGGTGGTTATCAGATAACCTGGCAGAGTTCACCCCAAAGGTTACTGAGTACTCCATAGTGATTTTTTCTTCCTGCTTCACAGGTTCCACTTCAGTTGTTTCTTCCACTGCAGCCAATTCTTCCATCAATTTAAGGTTTTGCTGCTGAAGCAGTTCCAGTTCTGCGGCAAGTGATCTCTCAACTGCAGCCAGACTATCCATTACTGCCTGCAACTCAGGCCCGGTTTCATCGGGTTGTATGGAATCTTTAGTCATATCTGCAATTTCAACTTCAGTTTCAGGAATGGCATCAACCGGTTCGGGGATAGTGTCGATTGGTTCTGTAAAATCAGGTTTTTCTGGCTCGGTAACTTCCGTTACCCTTCGATCAGAAATACTTACCACACGAATATCTCTTCGCAGTGAGCTCATGGCTTCGCGGTTATCAGCTGCCATCTGCCTGATTTCGTTTCGTAGAGTTTCAATATCATTCTTGGTGGCAAATATATCAGCATCCGGATCTGCTCCTGTTTGGGGATCAGCAACCTGTGGTTGTGCCGGCTGAACAGGTGGCGGCTGAACCTGTGTTGTAACCGGAAAGGGTTGTTGTCTGGGCTCAACCGTTATGGGTTGTACCGTATGAATTTCTCTTTCGGTGATTTGCCCTGCCGGCGTGCGTTCAAGCAATGCGATACGTTGATTTAATGCGCCGGTCATCTGAATCAAAGAATCAATTTTGTTCTCAAATACTCTGGTTTGAGCCGGTTCATCAGCGAACATGGTTATGGGCCGACCGGTTTCCTGATCAAGGCCTTTCACCGTAAGATCAATAACAATAGGAATATGCAATGTGTCCATAACCGTTCTGATCATTTCCCTGGCTACAAACCTTTTCGCGGTTTCAATCTTTAATGAATCTGGTTTTTCCACAGGTTCTGCATCTGTTATGAACATTGTATCATTTTCAGTTTCCGGCTCGTCAATGGGTTCTAAAAAGATATCAGCAATTTCTTCGGGTTCCTCTTCAATCGCCCTGTCATCAGTATGGATAAAATAAGGATTGGTTGTAACCATAGGAACTATCAGTTCAGTAGTTCGCTGACCAAAATGATAAGAAAGCGTTACACCCGCAGAATTAACCACACCCTGGTAGTTATCTGTCAGTCCCAGCCTGTTTTTCAGATCTGTTGCACGGTCCAGCTTGTATTCTGCAAAAACACCCAATGACCATCGCGGACTCAGATTAATAAACAAACCGGCTTCCAGCGGCAAATAGAAATTGTCAAAATTCTGGTCTGATCCGTTTTGTGTAAGTGTGTGCATTTCATAACCAATTCCTGCACCAATATAAGGCGTGATCAGATTTACCCTCCATGAAGATGAAATGCGGCCTGCATGAATCAGCCACATACCCTGCAATGATTGCGTATTTAAGGTTTGAAAATCATTTACTTTCCAGTCATAATACCTTCCGGTAAAACTCAGCGAGGTCAATCTCCCAAGCTTATATTTATAGCTCAATCCGGCATTCAGGAAGTTCCCATCCGCATCGAAAAAGTAATCGTTTTGCGCATTATTAAACTGAAATAAGCCATAATGAAGTCCCAGGCTGCTTCTGTATGTTTGCCCGTTAAGATTTACCGTTCCAAAGAGCAACAGAAGCAGAATACTGAATATCAATCGAATATTTTTCATGATTCTGGGTTTTATCTGTTACGACCAAGCCAGATATTGAACTCGATGCTTAGCCCAATAAAAGGTCTGACAAAAAGAGACTTGTTATCATTGATAAGATCTTGCTCCTCCAAAAGTGTTGCCCCTGCCTGCAATTTCAAAAACCTGAAGGTTCGGTAGTTTAAGCTTGCAAAAATAGGCAGGTCGATGATAGGACCCGAAACGACCCGGGAACCTGTGTTTTCAAACTTTGACAGATACACACCTGCCGCAATGGAGGTATTGCCCCAGAAATTTCCTGCAAAAACCTGGTTGCCCAAAGGCAGATCAATACCCACATAAGGAGCGGAAAAGTAACTCAGATCAGAAAAATTCCCGCTGTCGTAAATCCCACCATAGCCGACATTTATTGCCAATGCTGAAGTTTTTCTTTCGGTAGGATAATTCATAATGGTAACTACATCCTCAATTACAAATTCATAAGAATTGGAAAACATATTGATTTCATTGCTTACCTGCCTCAACAATGCGTCAAACGGTGACGTATATCCTTCATCATCAGTTATCCGGTATCGGGCAAGAGTACGTAACATGTTCTCCACTATGCCTGAGAATCTGGGTTCAGAAGTTCCGGGCCGTATTTCGTAGTTTTGCATTCCTTCCGAAAGAATTGTATTTAAAGAACTGTATATCCGGGCCGGACTGTTTTGGAAATTGTAACGGTTTCCCCTGCGCTGGATGTTGGTTTGTAAAAAGGTTTGTGCGGTAGTCTCAAGCATTTCACGAATTTGCCTTCGTTCGGCTTCCTGTATCTTATTATAGTACAAAAATCTGATGTTATAATTGCTACCTGATCGCAGCACAAGATAATTGGGAAGAATTGCATTTTGCATGGTTTCGTCATCCTTTCTTATCCATATATTCTCATAAAGGATATTGCGGTCAAACTCCCTGTTGGAAATCTGCATTTTTACCATGGCAGTATTTTGCTTTACCGGCGCGTGCACAATAAAAGATTCTTCAGCCGGGAGTTCTCTTCCATTGTCAAAATGCATATACAATGGGTCCAGTTGAAGGGTTTGCATCTGACCAAATGTTAAATTTTGTAAACCCATAATGAATGGGATCAGAATCATTAATAGTCTTATTCCTTTCATATTCTTATCAATTTATTGGTTATTATTGTTTCCCTGTAATCCTGCCTTATTATTACCATTGACAAGGCTATCCCTTAAAATGTTTGCTTTATTTTTTTTCCAAAAGCATAACCTGAACATTTCCGGAACTATCTGTTGAGTACCACTCCTGTTTTCCTTTGCCGGAATTTACAACTATCCATACCTTGGGATATTGTGCATCAATTGTTCTGATGGTAACTGTATTGGCTGTGTTTTCCCACCTGAATTCAGTATCAACTGCTTGTCCGGCATGAGCTATTGCAGTTGTAAAGGACTGTTCTCCCCGCCCGTTACTCCTGAAAGTTATACTTCCGGCATTTTCAATGATCGAGTTACTACCGCTGGGAGTTCGTACTTCAAATCTGGCAATTGCCCATTCAGAAGTTAACCTTGATGATAATTTATTTTGAGCTGAACATGAAGCCAGAATAATAACTAAAAAAGTTATAACGAATGTATTTAGTTTATTTTTCATATTGCGTTACTTTTAATGTTGTTAATAAATAATTATATGTGTCAAAACATCCGCAAATGCCACATTAAACATTTGCGGATGAGATTCTTAAAGTGAACAGGGAGTTAAACTAAGTCCTATTCTTTTATTTCAACCTTGGTTTCAGTCATTTCCACAATAGGAATAACTACTTTGGATGTTTGTGTTTTCAGGGTTACAGATACACTATCTATTGCAAATATTTCACCGGATATATCTCCAACTTTAATTTTGTCTCCCACATTGTAGTTTTTACGGGCATAATAGGTAAATAATAGCTTTTTCACCACATCGCGTGAACCCAGCCCTACACCAATAGCAACGGTAAGAAGTATGCTTGCAAGAATAATTGTAATGTTATTGGCAATAACTGATGTGTCAATATTAGCCTGGTTCAAGGCTGCTATGGTAAAAATTACTACAATAATGTAAAAGACAATGCTACTAAGTGCATTTACACCGCTGAGATTAAGTGATTCAAATAGTCCTTTGATTGCTTTTCTGATAAAATTAGCTATGTAAAGCCCTATGATAAATAAAGCAAGTGCACTGAATAATTGAGGCAAATACCTAAGCAGGTTGCTTATTTCGTTGGAGACAATTGTCCAGTTCATGATATCTGCCGCTACAATAATAAACACCAGATACATAATCCAGCGAACAAAAGCAGTTATTACATAAGAAACTTCAAAATTGATTTTTGCTTCACCAAAAATATTTGACTCCTTAATTTTTTCAGTTAATTTATCTACCCTGCTGGCTTTTAATATTTTTCCAACCACATAAACTACAGCTTTGGTAATTAGCCACCCTACAAAAAGTACAAGAACAGCTCCAATGAAATTTAGCAGACCAGAACTTAATTGTTCGCCCATACTAATGAATGCCTGCATGGCCACATCGGCCCAGTTGTAAATAGTTTCCATATTGTTTGATTTTAATGATTACTACTTTGATTTGATTTTAACATATCCATAATTGCATTCGGAATATTGTCCGTAAAAAGTTCCGAAAACTCTATTATACTTTTAGCGATAGCGATGTCGTTCATCACCTTCTTTTTTAATTCCGATGGAACTTCCCGCTCAGAATTCTCAATTTTTTTAAATGCATTTTCAGTATTCATGACCCAAAGTATTATAAATTTCAAGTAAATCGGCTTTTGCCCTCATCAATCTCATCTTTACAGCACTTTCTCCTATACCCAGGTAGTCCTGCAATTCCTTTATTGAAACATCATCCTGATATTTCAGCAATAAAATCATTTTCTGATGGGGTGATATCTTTTCAAGTGCTTTTTCCAGTTTCTCAACCTGCATGTTATATATCATACTATCATCAAAGTCTGCTGCAGGAAGATTTCTTTCTTCAATTTCCACTGAATCAGTCATTAGCTTATATTCTGTATTACGTGTTACATAATTCACACAAAAATTATAAGTAAATGAATAAAGCCATGTGGAAAACTTTGATTTACCGGAAAACTGGTGAACTGATAAATACAGTTTCAAAAAAATGTCATGTGTAAGATCTTCGGCTACGGCATATTGATTGGTAAAATTGAAACATTTGTTATACACAATTTTAGCATAACGATTATACAACTCTTCAAAAAGAGTAGTATCCCTGGTTTTGGCAATTTTACGAACCAGTTCCTCATCAGTAAAACTTACTATTTCTTTAATCAACGTCATACACTCAATAAGACACAATACTTTTCAGGAAGTCACAAATTACTTTCTGAAAAATAAAATTTAAACAAAAAGAATGCATTGAACATTTAAACAGGTAACCATACAGACACGGAGCCCCCTTTGCACTTAAACTCGCCCCATCCATCTTTATTGGTTTTTACGGCTTCTGAAATGTGTTCGGTAATATCTCTGTATGTAGTTTCGGGAGCAGCGGTTTCCATGTGTTTTTTGCCATCATCGCCATTGCTTAAGATCACTGCCATACCCCCGGGATGATTTTCTTTACCGGTGCGAGTCCAGCCCACGCAATCGGGATGGTCAAAATAATCATGCTGATGGCCCCAGGCATGATCTCTTCGGGCCTGTAAAAATTTATCAATCATCCATTTATGGCTGGGCATATGAATTTCGTGTTCATTGCCATCTTTCCCGGTGTCTTTATATGAAGCACCGTAATAATCGGCGGCAAAAACGCATGGGTAACCATCGCGGCGCAGCAGAATCAGGGCATAGGCCAGCGGCTTGAACCAGGGTTCAACTACCGATTCAAGAGATTGAAGTGGTTGTGAGTCATGATTGCTCACCAGTGTAACAGCAAGAGTAGGATGCGCTGCAACAAGCGTATTATCAAATATCTTTTGCAGATCATATTTTTTGCCCCGTTTTCCGGCAGCAGCAAAATTATAGTGCAAACCCACATCAAAAAGCATCATACTACCGTTGGTTTGCTGAATGAAATGGTTAGCGGCTTTGCTTTCACCCGACCAGTATTCGCCTACGGCAAAAAGGTCATGTTTACAGTGTTTCCGCATATGATTAAGCCAGTCAAGGAAAAAACTTGATTTCACATGCTTCACGGCATCGAACCTGAACCCATCTACACCGGTGGTTTTGAGATACCATTCACCCCAGTAAAACAATTCTTTCTGCACATCAGGGTTGTTGATGTCAAGATTGCAACCCATCAGGTAATCAAAGTTTCCTTTTTCCAGGTCCACGCTATCATCAAAAGACTTGCCTTCAAAAAGGTAAACGGCATCGCTTTTTTCATCCAGGGCATTATAATCGGCGGCATTAAAATGCCACCAGTGCCAGTGCAGTTCAGAGTACTTTCCTTTTCGTCCGGGAAAAGCGAAATGGGTCCAGGCTTTTATAGTTTGCAGTTCACCAATTGCTTCGTGACGGTTTTCGGGATTGTAAGGAGTTGCTTTAAACTCTTCCTGATGATCGGCACCCAGTTTATGGTTGAAAACAATGTCGGCATAAACTCTTAATCCTGCTTTTTGTGCTGTTTTGATGGCATTAAGATATTCGTCGCGTGTACCATATTTGGTTCGCACCGAGCCCTTCTGATCAAACTCACCCAGGTCAAACAGATCATATACACCGTAACCCACATCATTGCCGCCCCCTATGCCCTTATAGGCCGGAGGAAGCCATACAGAAGTAATGCCGGCTTTTGCAAGCTCTTCAGCTTTTTCTGTAAGTTGTTTCCACAGCGTGCCATCGGCAGGGGTATACCAATGGAAGTATTGCATCATCGCCCCATTAAACCCGGCCATAGCTGGTTAATTTTTTGTGATTACTTTTTTAAGTGAAAACATATCTTTTCTCCTGTCCTTCAGGTTTCTCACCGAACCAAACTCATGGAGTTCGCGCAGCGAGTCTATCTCCACATCCACAATCAGAATCATTTCAGTATTGGGTGTAGTTTCAGCCTTTACCCCGTTGGAAGGGAAAGCAAAATCGCAGGGTGTAAGTACCATGGACTGGGCATACTGGATGCTCATGTTTCTGACATTGGGAAGGTTGCCTACACTACCGGCAATAGCTACGTAACACTCATTTTCGATTGCCCGGGCCTGGGCACAGTGTCGTACCCGTGAGAACCCATTCTGGGTATCGGTAAGGTAAGGCACGAAAAGGATATCCATGCCTTCATCGGCCAGTAAACGGCTCAATTCAGGAAATTCTGAATCGTAACAGATCAGGATTCCGATTTTTCCACAATCGGTGTCAAATGTTTTGAGCTGGCTGCCTCCCTGCAAGCCCCATACCCTTGCCTCATCGGGTGTAACATGAAGTTTTTCATACCGTTCAAGACTACCATCGCGCCTGCACAGGTACCCAACATTGTAAAGAGCATTGTCCCTTAGCTCGGGCATACTCCCGGAGATGATGTTAATGTTGTAGGCAATGGCCAGTTCCGAAAACCTCCGTGTGATCTCTTCAGTGTAATCTGCCAGCTGACGTATAGCCTCGTGTTCCGACATATGGTTAAACTTTGCCATCAGCGGGGCATTAAAAAGCTCAGGAAACAGGGCAAAATCGGAGCGGTATTCTGAAACTGCATCAATGAAAAATTCGGCCTGTTGCATCACCTCATCCAGATCATGATAGGGTCGCATCTGCCATTGTATAAGTCCCAGTCGCACTTCGCTTTTGGTCGTTTCAACCTGTTCTGTTGGTTTTTCAAAATAAATATTATCCCATTTGAGCAAAACGGTGTATTCATTGCGGGCATCTTCCCCTTCCAAATATGCCTTCAGGATGCGTGAGGGGTAAAAATCATTGGCAATATGAAAATTCAGGATCAGATCGTCAATCTCTTTTCTTTTCACCTGCTCAATGTATCCCTTGGGAGTAACTGATTCCTGGTATTTTTGATAGCCTGATATCCGTCCCCCCGCCACAATACCCCTTAAATTGTATTTCTCGCACAATTCTTTCAGGTAGTCGTACATCCTTCGTCCCAGTCGAAGCTCTCTATATTCAGGTACTACAAACATATCGATTCCGTATAATACATCCCCATCCTCGGTATGCGAGTCAAAAGTGTAATTTTTTGTGATCTTCTTAAAATTGTGATTGTCGGAATATTTGTCATAGTCCACAATTATGGATAAAGCACAGGCCACGATCTCACCATTTACCTTGATCACTACCTGACCTTCATTAAATACTTTTTTTAGTTTTTTAATTTTATCCTTCTCCCACAAGGGATTCTCAATATCCGGATAGGCTTTTTGCATAGCCAGGAACAACTCTTCATAATCTTTGATTTCAAGGTAATCAAATTCCAGGTTTTCAATTTCGTTGATAGTCATAGTTTTAGGCATTTATGAATTAGCTTGATTATTTTAATTCAATATCCGCGGCTGTGCGGCGAGATCCGGAAATCCGAAAACAGCAATTTTGCAGGTTAGGTAAATTCCGGAAATGTAAAGTTACAGAATATATTCACAAGCAGGTGATACAGATGTTTTGCAATTTTTGGTCTAAACATGACTTCCCAAAATAATACGTTATGATTCCTTGAAATGTTCACGAATTAAATGCATCTTTATACATCTAATTTCAAGCATTCAACTAATCGAACGCCGCAAATTCCCGGCATCTCAAGATTATTTGGAAGAGTAAAAAAGGCCTAAAACATTCCCTGCCATCTCCTGTATTTTTTAAAACACATTTAAATCCCTAAAAGACAGTATCTTAGCAAGCAAACATAACGTTATTTTAAAATTCCAGGTATTCAAACCTTAATATCATCAAAAAAAAAAATTTATTTTTATTGTAAAATATTTTATCTGAATATTATGATCACCAATAAAAATATAACATATGGCAACAAGCGACTCGCGGTACGCCGCCCAAAAATGGTATAAGAAGATCAGACTAACCTGGTTGTTTAATACTTCATCCTTTATCGGCAACCTGGTAATTGCTTTGATCATCACCTATTTTTTCCGGCAGCTTGGATACGGCACTGCCGTAGACTATGTTTTTTTCCTGGGCATTTTATCCATAGGGTTGTGGGTAACAGAAGCCATTCCCCCGTTTGCGGTGGGTATATTTATCATTGTCATGCTCATATTTGGCTTTGGCACCGATTATCTGATTTCCGAAGCCGCCCCTGTAGATATTTATGTGGAGACCTGGACAAGCAATGTGATATGGCTTTTACTGGGTGGATTTTTCCTGGCCCAGGGCATGAAAGAAGTGGAACTGGACCGCTGGCTGTTTCGTTTTACCATCCGCAAGTTCGGAGATCAGCCCGAGAAACTGCTCATGGGCCTTATGCTCGTTACGGCTGTTGCCAGTATGGTCATGTCAAACACAGCCACTACCGCCATGATGATCTCATCCATATTACCACTGATCAAATTGTTGGGCAAAACTTCAAACTATTCCAAAGCTTTGCTGGTAGGTATTCCGGCAGCAGCATCGGTGGGTGGTATCGGAACAATCATAGGAAGCACCCCAAATGCCATTGCCGTTGGTGCACTGCAGGAACAAGGCATCAACATTACCTTTATTGACTGGATGCTTGTGGGCACACCGCTGGGACTAATGCTGGTGTTTGCCTTTTATAAATACCTTGCCTGGAAACTCAATGTAAAAGAAACCACGCTCGATCTGTCACAGGTCCCTAAAAGTGATGCTGAGATTGATCCCTTTAAACGTAAAGCAGTTATAGTTACTCTATTTGTAACTGTGGGATTGTGGATTACAGAGCCCCTTCATGGCATCCCCGTTGCAGCCACGTCAGCTGTCCCCATACTTTTCCTTACACTTACCGAAGTAATAAATTCTGATCAGGTACGATCACTACCATGGGATACACTTATGCTGGTTGCCGGGGGACTTGCACTGGGGATTGCACTGGTTGATGTGGGCCTTGCTGATATCATTATGAGCAAGATCAACAACCTTCCTGTTGCTGTTGCAGTGGTAGCAGTTATGTTCAGCCTGATTGCTGTTCTGCTTTCCAATGTAATGAGTAATACAGCCGCGGCATCTATTCTTATTCCACTTTCCATAACTCTGCCGACACCCTTTGGAATAGCTGTTCCGGTTATGGTGGCCATCAGTTGTTCCTGTTCACTGTTGCTACCGGTATCTACTCCTCCCAACGCCATTGCCTACGCAACAGGCCTTATTGACCAGAAAGAATTCCGTACAGGAGGATTATTTTTCATCATAGCAGGCCCAACTACTGCGTTTCTTGCGGTTATGACATGGGTGTGGATGTATATTTAACAGAATGAAGTTATTTCCCCGCATCAAACAAGGTAACAACAACTTCTCTCCTGTCGCGTGGACCGTCAAACTCGCAAAGAAAAATATTCTGCCATGTTGAAAGTGCCATTTTCCCGCTCATGATGGGGATGGTTTCCTGCGGGCCCACTATGCCGGCTTTCAGATGCGAGTCGCCGTTACCATCCTGGGCGTCATGCAGCCAAACGCCCTGCGGAATAAGTTTTCTGAGTAAATGCACTACATCGGTTTGCACCGATTCATCCCAGTTTTCCTGTATCATGATGGCGGCTGTTGCACCCCGCACATATACATTTACCATTCCGGTGCGGATACCAGCGGCAGAAACAATTTTCTCTACTTCACGGGTAATATCGTAAAGCCCTTCGCGGGTATGGGTGGGGATGAAAATGGATTTTTGCATGAGTTCTCAAGTTAGACTTTTGTAATAAATGTCTTACATAAAACCAAAAATCTAATTTACAAAAAAAGAACCCATTTCCTGAAAAACGGGTCCTTTAATTCTGTTCATTTCTTGTTAAAAAACTGTTATTTTTTCTTTTTCCTCTTCACTTTTCCTTTGGGAGAAGACTTTTTAACCTGCTGTTCTTTGATAAGTGCCTTCCAGTCATGATCACTGCCTTTTGAGAAGTCAATGGTTGCTTCATATTCAGCTTTATTGATCTCCATTACAGTGATGGGTTTATCCAGGAAGCTTTCGATGATATCCAGGGTTTCTTTTTCCTCCTGGCTGCAAAAAGAAATGGCAATACCTTTTTGGGTGCCACGTCCGGTACGGCCAACGCGGTGCACGTAATTTTCAGGCTCCTCGGGCATGTCGTAATTGATAACAAAATCCACATTTGGAATATCAATACCCCGAGCGCTTACATCAGTGGCAATCAAAACTTTGTTGCTTCCATCCTTGAAATTCTTCATCACCTGCGAACGTTCATCCTGTTCTTTATCTCCATGTATGGTCTGGCTTATTATGGACACTCTTTCCATTGCCTTTAAAACACGCTCGGCCCGTACCTTGGTTCTCACAAAAACCAGGATTTTACTTTGAGGATTTTCCCTGATAAAGTGTTCAAGGAAAAACCGTTTATCATCCATTTCCACATAGGCCACAGCATGATCGATATTCCTTGAAACAGGGTCTTTGGGGGAGATCTGAATACGTACGGCATTGTGCACCAGCCCATAAGCCAGTTCTTTAATATGGTCATTAATGGTGGCGGAAAAAAACAAAGTTTGCCTTCTTTTGGGGATGCGGCTTACCAGTTGACGCATGTCGGAAATAAACCCCAGCTCGAGCATATGGTCGGCTTCATCAAGGATGAGTATCTCAACCCTTTTGAAGGTAAGAAAACCCTGGCTGGCCAGATCGAACATTCTGCCGGGAGTTGCCACCAGAACATCCACACCTTTTTTCAGCTGTTCGATCTGCGGATCTTGTTTTACTCCTCCGTGAAGGCCAAGAACTTTAAGTCCTGTGCCTTTCATTAATTCCTGAGTCACACCGGCAACCTGTATGGCAAGTTCGTGGGTAGGTACCATAATAAGGCAACGTATCCCGTATTCCTCTTCAACCACCCTACGCGTACTTAAAATCTGGATAACAGGGATTGCAAAAGCTGCTGTTTTGCCCGTTCCGGTTTGTGCCACAGCAAGCACATCCTCACCCCTCAATATGGGAGGAATGGATTTATACTGTATGTCGGTAGGTTTTCTGAAACCCAGGGTTTCCAGATTTCGTTTCAGGCTGGGAACAAAATTATAATCCTGGAATTTCATAAAATGCTTTGGGTTTAATATTCATCACTTTTTGCTAATGGTGGATATGTAAAGATCTTCAACTTTTTTGCGGGCCCAGGGTGTTTTGCGCAGAAATTTCAGGCTCGAATTCACACTGGGATCTTTGGCAAAACAATTGATCCTGATCCTTCGGGCCATCCCCTCCCAGCCATATTTTTCAACAAGATATTCCAATATGAATTTGAGGGTTATTCCGTGCAGGGGGTCGTTGCTCTTTTGCTGATCCATAAAAATAATTAAGGGTGCAAAGGTAGTTGAAAACCAGCTAAAAGCATAAAGAAGAGGAAAAACAATTATGCAGCGCAATGCTTACATGTATTTGAAATTCTTTTAACTTTTATATCACATTTGCGGGATTACAAAAATCAAGGCTTCGGATGATTCCCGTACTCGTCATTAAGATTGTCAATTAATTTATCTGATAACCTGAAGCCTTTACTGATCAATTTTTCTATTAAACTCATTATATCTTTTACTATCCCCTTCTTTTTCGCTAAGACTATAACCCCAATTGTACCGATTATTTCAACATTTAATGATCGTGCTATTCTTCTTCCCTTTATCTCATCAATTAACAATATAGAATTTTCTGATTCTAAGGCTAATGCTAAAGAACTGGCTTCACCACTATCTAAAATCTTTTCAAGTTCAGCTTGTTTTTGTCGATTGCTAACCTCCGTCACTTTTATCCAGTCAGGAAGTTTTTCACCAAATTCTGCAGATACTTCCGGTGTAATAATGATTTCGTGAAATAAATCTGGTAAGATTTGCAGTTCATTTATATTGCTGAGTGCAATTAAACAGCTGGTATCGGTAATGATAATTCTATTCATTCATAATGTTTTCAATATCTTCTTTACTCTCCCCAAATATTGAAACACCATACTTACCAACAGTCTCAATAAACTCTCTTTTTGATATTCCCACCAATTCAGCAGCCTGACCTGAAGATAAAATTCCCTTCCCGAAAAGGTGAGATGCCAATTCCATCTTTAAGTCCTTTTCATCAACCGTATCCGGTATTTTTATGGTTAATGTTTTCATCATAGCAAAATTATTTTTAAAAGGTATGATGGAACTCCATGTTTGCTATTTTGGCTTCGCCGAGCTCGTAAACTCGGTTCATTGGTGTTTAACTTCGTTGAGCTCTCCCGCAGGTGCGGGATCGGTTGTGTTTAATTTGCAAACATATTCGTTTCATAATGAAGCAATTTATATCAACAAATATACTGAAAAACGACCAATTAATTTAAAAAGGTTATTTTCAGAACCAATTACTCCCATTCTTTTTTTGTGTAACCCTATTTTAGAACTTAAAACGACGAAGTAAGATGTAAATGCCTCACAGACTTTTCAGCTTCTCTGACTTTCATTACTTAGCCAATTCAATTGATTCCGACTGCTCCGGAGATAAAGCCAAATGGCAATAGAAACTTGCAGCCCGAATGATTCCGGGCGCTGCACGCACCACCGGTTGTGAGAACCACATGGGTTTTGCAGCGCAATATTTATGTTTTAATAACTCAGGTTTTGAGTCCGGGCAGGAACTGAAGTCCTACCCGGACGGGTGCTGGAATAAACAACAGTGAGGGTATGACTTTGAGTCATGCCATCACTAAATCACAAAGCCAGCCGATATCGTTTTTTAATGCCAATTATCTTTTATCTAATTTCGAAATATTATTATATTACAATCATAAATTATGATTGCATAACAATCAAAATCAAATTCACGTGCATACCGCCCACACATATTACAGTTTGTTATACGGCACTCTTTCGCCCGAAGCCCTGGTGGAAAGCGCTGCCGGGCTGGGGATTGAAACGCTCTTGCTTACCGATATCAATAACACTACGGCCTGTTTTGATTTTGTGAAGGCGTGCAAACAGCATAACATCAAACCTGTTATCGGCATGCAGGCCCGAAATGGCGACCGGCTGCTTTACACCTGCATTGCCCGCAATCATGAAGGTTTGCGGGAAATTAACGAATTTCTGAGTATGTATAACCTTGCCGGGAATACCTTACCGGACCAGGCGCCGGCATTTGAGCATGTGTATGTGCTGTACCCTCCGTTGGCAAAAGCAGCAGAAACCCTTAAGGAAAATGAATTCCTGGGCATCCGCCCCGCCGATATCCATCGTACGATTTACACACTCTGCCGCGAATATCCGCACAAGCTGGTGGCCCAATTATCATCATGTTATGCCCACCCGGATGAGCACATGCTGCATACCCACCTGCGTGCCATTGACCACAACATTCTGCTCAGCCAGCTTACACCCGGCATGCTGGCCGGCAAAGATGAGTACCTGCAAAGCCCTTCTACCGTAAAACAGACATATCGCGATTGCCCTGCCCTGCTCCACAATGCACAACAATTGCTTGACCGGTGCAGTTTCGATTTTGACTTCAAAACCCCCAAAAACAAGCAGGTATTCACATCCGACCGCCACAACGACCGCCTGCTGCTGGAAAAGCTGGCCCTGGAAGGGCTTGAATACCGCTACGGGCGCAAAAACAAAAAGGCCCGTGAGCGCCTGTTCAAAGAGCTGGATGTCATTCATAACCTGGGGTTCTCATCTTACTTTCTCATTACCTGGGATATCATCCGTTATTCCATGTCGCGGGGCATGTACCACGTGGGACGCGGCAGCGGCGGTAACAGCATTGTGGCCTATTGCCTGCGCATTTCCGACATCGACCCCATTGAACTCGACCTGTACTTCGAACGGTTTATCAACCCGCAACGAACCAGTCCGCCGGATTTTGATATTGATTTCAGCTGGACCGACCGCGACCATATACAGGATTACATCTTCAAGCGCTACGGCCGCCACCATACCGCACTGCTGGGTACCATCAATACCTTTCGCGATAAATCGGTAATCCGCGAAATGGCCAAGGTATATGGCCTGCCCAAAACTGAAATTGATGCGCTGGTAAAAGACCCATCTACAGGCAAAAACGACCCTGTAGCACAAAAAATCCTGGAGTACGGCTCCCGGATTCTTGACTTTCCGAACCACCGCAGCATACATGCCGGCGGGGTGCTCATATCCGAAAAACCCATCTACTACTATACCGCACTCGATTTGCCCCCCAAGGGTTTTCCATCCACCCAGTGGGATATGTACGTGGCCGAGGATATTGGCTTTGAGAAGCTTGACATCCTGAGCCAGCGCGGCATTGCACACATACAGGAAGGAGCCGAGCTGGTTCAGCAGAACAAGGGCGTAAAAATAGATGTTCACCAGGTAGCCCGGTTCAAGAAAGATCCGGAAATCAATCAGCGGCTTTACGATGGAGAAGCCATCGGTTGTTTCTACATCGAATCACCGGCCATGCGCCAGTTATTGAAAAAGCTTAAATGCAACGAATACATCCGCCTGGTGGCGGCCAGTTCCATCATCAGGCCCGGCGTGGCCAAATCAGGTATGATGCGCGAGTACATCAAACGGTTCCACAATCCGCAGAACGTGCAATATCTCCACCCTACCTTTGAAGAGCATCTGGGAGAGACTTTTGGCGTAATGGTTTACCAGGAAGATGTGATCAAGATCAGTCACCATTTTGCCGGGCTTGGACTCGACGATAGCGACATCCTGCGCCGGGCCATGTCGGGGAAATTCCGCTCGCGGGTGGAGTTTCAACGTATCCGCGATAAGTTTTTTGACGGCTGCCGGCAAAAGGGCCACTCACCTGCCCTGGCACAGGAAGTTTGGCGGCAGATAGAGTCTTTTTCCGGTTATGCATTCTGCAAAGCTCACTCAGCATCCTATGCAGTGGAAAGCTACCAGAGCCTTTTTCTGAAAACTTATTATCCCGATGAGTTTCACGTGGCGGTTATCAACAATTTCGGCGGATTTTACAACACCCGGGTATATGTTAACGAGGCCCGCCGCTACGGGGCCAATATTCATCTTCCCTGTATCAATCAGAGTGTTTACAAAACCAGCCTGAACAGGCGCGATATTTACCTGGGCTGGCAGCACATCAAAGGTCTGGAAAGCAGCCTGGCCATTGCCATTACACTGGAACGGGAACACAACGGCCCCTATAAACACCTGCAGGATTTCATACAACGCACGGCACCCGGTCTGGAGCAAACCCTGCTGCTGATCCGCTCAGGGGCATTCCGCTTTAGCGGGAAAACCAAAAAAGAACTCATGTGGGAAGCCCACTTCCTGCTGGCAGGGCAATCCAAACGGCAGACCGTACCGGTGATATTCGAAACCGAAGAACGGCACTTTGAACTGCCTTCACTGCATGATAATCAACTGGAAGATGCTTACGATGAGATGGAATTGCTGGGCTTTCCGCTATCATTGTCCTATTTCGATATGCTCAAAACATCTTACCGGGGCAATGCCCGGGCTTCGGGCCTTATAAACAAAGTGGGACAAAAAGTACGCATGGTAGGCGACCTGGTTACCATCAAATACGTACACACCGTAAGAAAAGACTGGATGCATTTCGGATGCTTTCTCGATGAAAAAGGAGAGTTTTTTGATACGGTGCATTTCCCGCAATCGCTTAACAGATACCCCTTCACCGGGCAGGGTGTGTACCTGATAGAGGGGAAGGTTGTGGAAGAGTTCGGTTATCCTTCGGTGGAAGTGCAGAAGCTGGGCAGATTGCCCTTCATGGTAGATGGGAGGATGGAATGAATGGATATAATAGTTTAAAAGTCTCATATCACACGCATATTTTTTTCATTTTATTTAGTAACTTTATTGTCAAAATAAAAACTATGGGAAGCCTGATAAACAGAATAACAGTCAATCCTGAAATATGTCACGGAAAACCAACTATTCGTGGAATGCGGTACCCCGTTGAAAACATCCTTGAACTGCTTGCTTCCGGCATGACACATAGCGAAATACTGGAAGACTACCCAGATATAGAGGAAGAAGATATCCTTGCATGTCTTGAATATGCAACCAAACTTGCCCAAACGAAAAGTATACATAAATAGGTATACTTTTGCACCATGGAATTATTCTTAGGAAAATCATTTCAGGCTACATCTCTTTTCTCAGAAATAAATTTTCCTGAACCCTACCAATTCCAAACCCCGCCGCTTACCATTAGTGCATCCGGCAATAATCGCCGTATACTGGCAGAATTACGAAAAGGTCAGAAGTTCTGCTTTCAAGGCACCTGGGGCACAGCCATGGCATTTTACTCATGGCTGAAAAAACAGGTCCGGAACAGATACCCTGCAAAAGATTACAAATCATCGCGCATTCAGCGTGAAAAGCTTAATGCCTTAACAGAAAACCTTTTCCTGCCCATTAAGAACCACAAACCTGATCTTGCAAAAGCTCCGGGCAACCCATGGCTAAAGGAGTTTTATCCTGAACAAATGGAATTCATGCTACGTTTTACCGATTACCTGGGCATGAACGGCGCACGGCAATGGTACGAAAAGGGGATACAGTTTCCCGGGCTCAATCATAAAGTGCATCCTTTTTACGGTACCTACTTCCCCACCCGCACAGAGCATCTTGAGCTCTTTGATAAATGGCTGTCAGGGGAAAAAGATATTAAAAATGCAACAGATACGGGCACGGGCTGCGGCGTGCTTACATTTTACATGCTGAAACACGGCATCAGAAACATCATAGCCACTGATATCAATCCCAATTCATTGTATAGCCTGGAACAGGACCTTGAACGGACCGGGATGCAAACCCATGTTAAACTGATGCAGACATCTTTTTTTGATAGCCTTGAAAATACTCAACCCGACCTGATAGTTTTCAACCCTCCGTGGATACCCATGGAAACCCATACCAGTATTGACAAAGCCATGTACTATGAGCCCGGTTTTTTTGAAGAATTTTTCAACCAGGTTTACGAGAAGTTGCCTGAGTCCTGCCGGCTGGTCATTTTGTTTTCCACTTTTGCCAGGGCAGCCGGTATCAGTCATGAACACCCGGTTGAAAAAGAACTGCAAAGCGGGAATCGTTTTTCATTAAAAGAAAAGTTCCAGGTAAGTATTCAGCAAAAAGCCTCTCCGCGCAAGGACTGGCTTTCACTAATCCGGTTGCACGAAGAGGCTGAATTATGGGTACTGAAGAAAACTAAGTAACCAATGCCGTTTAGTTAAATTTATTCGACCCCGGCTGGGGTCGGATGTTTATAGTAAACGACGCTTTTCTATAAACATATGACTCCTGCGGAGTCAAACCCATTTCGCTTAACTTAACGACAGTGACTAATTGCTCTGAAATTTTTATTCCCGATAGGGTTTTCCAATGATCATAATCATCGTGTGAGAGTCTTTTCTTTTCCTGTGCCGCGGATTGAATATGTAGCAAGGCCAGACACAGGAAGGCCAGTGTCAAGTAACGCATAATATAGTAAGTTAAGAGATTAATAAATTTCCGGATCGAAAATACAGAAATAAAATAAAACAGTTTTTGCGTAAGGGATATTGGAAGTGATTTTTAACTTTTTTATATACTAAAAATTCATAAAAAAAGTCCCGCCGAAGCGGGACCCAATATCATACTAATCTTAAAAAAACAGCGTCATCAGCGTTCCATTCTGATTTATGGTAAACTGTTTTTGAAAGCCTGATATCTTTCCGCATGTCTTGCACCTTCTTTTCCTCCCAGCGCCTGATGGTGCTCATAAATCTTTTCAATACGGTCGCTTGGGTGCGGGTGTGTACTGAAATAGATCATCCAGTCATTTCCTTCTTCAAGCTCCATTTGTTCGAAAAAGTAAGCTACACCGCGGGCATCTAGTTCTGATGGGTAAATATATTTAACAGCATATTCGTCTGCCTCATACTCATCTTCACGGCTGAATGCGAGAGCCCTAAGTCCCAGTGCCAGATCGGCAGCAATTGTGGCGGCAAGGGTAGGATTATTTCCCAGTAACATGGAAAGCACCACCTGGTAGCCGTAGATATTTGTCATACGTTGAGTGGCGTGTCGCCTGTCGCAGTGGGCAAATTCATGAGCCATAACTCCGGCAAAAGATGCTTCATCCTCCAGGTATTTAATCAACCCTGAATAATAAAAAGTGTTGCCCCCGGGAAGCGCAAATGCGTTCAATACATCCTGGTCGATGATAAAAACATCCCAGTCAAAACGGTCTCCGTATCTTAACTCACCGGATTGCTTACCTGATGCAAGCACCTGATCCCTTATTCGGCGCAAATGCTGATAGGCTTCAGGATACTGAGCCTCATCAAGTATAGGGTAATCTGCAGGGTTAGCAAGAATTTCAGCCGTAATTTCCCGTCCCATCTGAATATCTTCATCCACTGAAAAGATATTAAGTTTACCATCATTACATGAAGGAAGTAAGAATAATCCTGTGAAGAGAAAAAATAAGGTTCCTGTTTTTAAAATAGTCTTCATAAAAGCATATTGTTGTAAAATGGAGTAAACTCCGGTTCATAATTGCAAAATTAAACAAATAAAACTGCATTCGGTTTGGATTATTTTTTAGGTTTTCTGAATATTAAGAAACCAATTTCATGCCTGGTTATTGTTTAGAAAGTAAAAAAACGAATAAGACCGGGGAAATGCCTACCTTTGGGGTTCTGGAAAAATCATGCTCAATCTATTCTTCAGAGAACTCTATCAGCATCTTACGATAAACATTAAAAACATTGGATCGGGAAACAAACCCCACATAACGTCCATCTTGTACCACAGGGAGATTCCACAGGCCGGTGTCGCGGAATTTCTTCATCACCTGATCCATACTGTCGGTAAGTTCTACTTTTTGGGGCGGAATAACCATAAAATCGCGCACCTTAAGCTGGTCATACTTTTCGCGTTGAAACATGATTTCACGCACTTCATCAAGTGGAACAAGACCCAGAAAATTCTGCTCTTTATCAAGCACAGGAAAAATGTTGCGTTGCGATTTGGCAATAACTTTAACAAGTTCTCCCAGTGTTTGGTTGGGACTTACTGTTAAAAAGTTTGTTTCAATTACACTTTCAACCTTCAGCAATGTAAGAACTGCCTGGTCTTTATGATGCGTAATAAGTTGTCCTTTCTCAGCCAGTTTTTTGGTATATAAAGAATGGGGGTGAAAATATCTTACCGTAAGAAATGAAATGGATGAAGTGATGATCAAAGGAACAAATAATTCATAACCACCCGTAATTTCAGCGATTAAAAATATGGCAGTGAGTGGTGCGTGAATAACACCTGCAATCAAACCCGCCATACCCACAAGGGCAAAATTGTATTCTGAGATCTTTACCCAGTTGAACATGTTTATCAACCTGGCAAAAATAAAACCTGTAATTCCTCCCATAAACAAACTCGGAGCAAATACCCCGCCTATACCCCCGCTACCGGTGGTTAGTGAGGTTGCAATAGCTTTAAAAACAAGAACCAGAAACAGGAACCCTATGAAAAGATAACCGGTATCATCAACAAACAATCCCCAGATACTGTCATTCAGAAGATCCTCCGGTTGCCCGGAAAGCATTGAACGCATGGTAATATAACCTTCGCCAAATAACGGTGGGAATAAAAATATAAGCACACCGAGGATACCCCCACCAATTAAAACTCTTTTATAGGGCTTCTCAACTTTTTTAATGCGGGTTTCCACCCTTGAATTCATCCATGTAAAGTAAAGGGAAACAGCACCCGCAACAATACCCAGCAGAATATAAAATGGAAAATGACCAAAAGTAAAGGGATCTTTCAAAGTAAAGTAAAACTCCACCTGTTCGCCAAGGAAGATAGAAGAAAACAAGGTGGCAGTAACTGCAGCGATGAGCAAGGGAATGATGGATGCCATGGTAAGATCGAGCATAAGCACTTCAAGGGCAAAAATAAGCCCTGCAATGGGTGCCTTAAAGATGGCTGCAATGGCAGCCGCTGCTCCACAGCCCATAAGAAGTGTTGAGCGCTTAAAACCCAGCTTGGTCTTTCGGGCCACATTGCTGCCAATGGCCGCACCGGTAGCAACAATGGGAGCCTCCATTCCCACTGAACCTCCAAATCCGGCAGTAATAGTACAGGCTACCATGGACGACCACATGTTGTGCGCTTTCATTACCGCTTTATTGCGTGATATGGCATAAAGAATGCGCGAAACTCCATGCCCTATGTTATCTTTTACGAAAGTTCGTACATAAAAAACTGTTATGAGAATGCCGATTAAGGGGAATACCAGATACAACCAGTTTTCCGCCGGCCTGATACTGCGCACCCATGCTTCCACATAATGCACGGATGTTTTAAGCAACACAGCTGCCATTGCTGCAACAATGCCGATTATAACACATAAAAACAAAATGAAGTGTTTATCATCAACATACCTGCTTCGCCACACAAGAAACCGATCCAGTAAATTCCGCTTCGCCATAATTATGATCTGTAGAAACTAATTCAAAATTTTTGCAATATTTTTCTCTATTCATTGGCAAATATCTTAAAAAATCTAATAATTGCGCACCTGTGACACAAAGTAATTTATCTTTACCACCTAACTAAGAGCAGAATGAAGTCGTATTGCCCACTATGCTGCGGGCTTGGTGATTTATATTATAATCAGCCCGGCAGAAAATTTTACTTGTGCGAAGGTTGCGGAGGATTGTTTGTACCTACCACTTTTTTCCCTGATTGGCAAGAGGAAAAAGAAAGATATCTGGAACATAATAATGATGTCAATGATCCCCGCTACCGTGCATTTGTAGCGCCTATAGTCAATGCCGTGATGAATGCCTTTGGGAAAGAAAGCTCCGGACTGGATTTCGGGGCAGGTACCGGACCGGTGGTATCAACCATTTTACGGGAGAACGATTATCAGATAGAACTATACGATCCCTTTTTTCATCCCCACCCATATCTTCTCAAAAAAACATATGACTTTATTGTAAGCTGTGAAGTTGTTGAGCATTTTTTTAAACCCCGAAAAGAATTTCAGCTTATGAAAAGCCTTCTCAAACCCAATGGAAAATTGTTTTGCATGACCGGTTTATATAACAACACTATTGATTTCAGCAGCTGGCAATACAAGAATGATTTCACCCATGTGTTTATTTACCAGAAAAAAACCATGGAATGGATACGGGAAAATTTTGGGTTTTCAGGAATGGAGAATGATGGGAATCTGGTGGTGTTTACATCGTGACGGTTTGGTGCAACACTAGTGATTACACATCTTAATAATAGCTATCAATCTATTTTTGTTATTTTTGAATTAAAACTCTGTTATAAGAAATATCCCAAAAATATCTTACATTAAAAAGCTTATTTCATTTTAAGGTAATTCATTGAAGAACAATCAATTCTAATATGATTTCCAATAAATACTTGCTAAACTAACCTTTTAGTTATATATTTGAAAATACTGTTGAAGGTTTTATTTAATTGACTGTAAACTATTGCTATTTGATTTTAATTATGAAACACTCAGCACTGGCAAGGTTTTGTTGGTTTCCTGAATAGAAAAAAAACATAAACGAAATCTCTTTATTCTGCAAGGATGGAAATTACTTTTTTTACGGTAAATTGCAGAATTGATGTTTAAGGTTTATTTTACTTGTTTTTATCGTTTTTTTTTGTTTGTTTGTAGAGATATTTATGTTCTATAAACTAAATTCAAAAAAACTATGAAAAAGAAATTTTTAACTTTGGGATTGTTTGTGTTATTAACTTTTGGTTTTTCAAAAGTTGCGGATGCAGATTTTAGTAATTTTGAGTGTATTTCATTTATTACTTCTTGTGGCCATCCTGCAGTAGCTTGTGGTTCATCAGCAGAACAAATTATTCATATGATGCTTTTGGCTGAAAGCTACTATTGTAATCGTCCATAACATAGCAATGTAGTTATTTTAAGAAAATTTTGTTTAACGATTGTGACTTCTACCCCAAGATGTTTATTAAAAGAATAATAAAATTCATTTTGGGGTATTTTTTTAAATCAACTAGTAAAAAGAATTAAGAAAGTTTTAAACATGATACGATATAAGCATTTTCAGATATTTTTTCTTGCAGTTATTATTATTACTGCCCTAAACATAAAAGCCTTTTGCCTAAATTATACGGTTTTAGATAATATTGAAATGGTTGTATCGTATAATTTATCTTTCAAACCTGATTCAACGGATTTAGACTTTATATTAAATGAAGAATTTACACTTTTTATTGGTTCTGATGTTTTTCAAAGCCGAAGCACTAACTCTCTAATTCCTGTTTTGTATATAAAAGATAATGACATCGAAGGTTTTGCGAATGATTTAGCACAGGGCAAAATTCCTTTGACCAGGTTTAATGCCATACATTATATAAATTATCCAAAAGGAAAAATTACCACAATTGACAAACTTGCCATGGATGAATTTAAATATACAATACCCATGGAAATTTTTAGCTGGACAATAAATCCAGAAAGAAAAAGTATAGGCTCGTTTCAAGTGCAAAAAGCAAAATTAAATTTTGGGGGCAGGGAATGGATTGCATGGTTTACTACCGAGATTCCAATTAGTGCCGGACCGTATTTCTTTCATGGTCTGCCAGGATTGATAGTAAAAATCAGCGATACCAGAGAACACTATGTATTTGAATTAACCCATATTTCAAAACCTGAAATATTCACAAAAATAGAAATACCTGATAAATCCTTTCATGCGATTTCAAAAGCTGAATTTTTGATTTTACGGGAGCGGTTTAACCGTAATCCACATGCCAATATTATGCAATCCATTGAAGCCTCAGGGGGTTCATTAATTTTCGATGAACCTGCGTCGGCACAAAGGGCTGCTGATGAAGCTGCACGCCGCCGCAACAATCCCATTGAGCTTAAGGCTGATTGATGAATATGCATTAAACAAATAAACAACAAAAAAAACCAAAAACTAATTATTTAGTTATATATTTGAAATCCTGCAAGAGTTTAATAAGAATTATTGACTGAAAACCAAGGCTCTTTTTTTAATAACACA
>REDJ01000154.1 GCA_007693555.1 Bacteroidota bacterium | reverse complement strand
CTCCGCCCAAATCACCCACACCCTTCAGCCCATACCGGGGCAGCGGTTGCAGGTGAGTGATCTGTGGCAGGTTACGGCCAACAATCCCACAGGTGATCAGCGGCTTATGTATCTTGAGGCTCGCATTGACCTGGTTGACGGTACACCTGTTGCAAGGTACCGTACAGCACCCTTTTTGCTGAACCAGGGTATCACAAGGATTAATCCGCTCAATGTGCAGGTCATACGCCAGGAATATCCCATGGCTGAAGCCCGGCAGATTTATGCCCGTACGGCCAATTTCCCGGAAGGAGAATACCGGATTTGCCTAAGCATAAAGCTGGAAGAAGACCAGACACTGGTATCGGAAGATTGCAGGGATCACAAGGTTATCAATCCGCTGCAGGATGAAATAGCACCACCGGCTGATCAAATTTCAAGACATATACGGTTTTCGGGTAACAGTTACATCGAAGGTTTTTATGCCAGTCAGACCAACCCCTTTCAGCAGATTCCAAGGGATTATGTCAGGGCCGACATAAATTCTACTGTCTCTTTGTCTGTACTTCCTTTTCAGTTCAGGGCATTTTATTCAACTGAGCGTACTCACTATCTGCAAAACATGAATACATTAAGCCTGCAATTTGATGAGGTGCAGTTTAAAAACAATCTCCGCACACTGGTTACAAGCAGAATTGAGGAAGATGAGCAACTCAGGCAGTTAACCAATATCGGAGAGTTGCAAAAACTGGCGGAGCTGGAAAGCCTGGAAAGGCTATCGGAAGACTCAGGCTTACAGGAGGAATTTGAGCAACTGGCCGATATGGATCGGTTGAATGAGGATTTAAATAATATGAATATCACTGCCATAGTTGACAGGGCCAACAGCATAAGGCAATCCACCCGGCAACGTGCCATAGATCTCGACTATGAAACCCGCAGGACATTTATCATCAAAAACATCGAAGTGTATGAAAGCCTGTCCTTTGAAGATCAGGAATCAGAAGAAGACCGTTTAATGATAATTGACAGCCTTAATATTATGCTGGTACAGCTTGAACAACGAAAAGATTCGCTTGAAGTTGCCGGCCAGGCTGATATTGAAGAGCTGAATCAACTGGAGGCTCAGATGCAGAATTATAACCGCCTCAAATCAAGAATTGATCAGCTGCAGGAAGTTGCTCAGAAAAAGGAAGAGTTTGAAAATCTGCTTTCGCGGAAGGATGAGTTGATGAGTTTTAAAGAACAGCTGATAGATGATGGCAGATTGAGCGAACTGCAGGAATTTGATTATGCCTCACTTGCCGATCCGGGGGTATTAAAGAGCAAGCTCAATGAATACAATTTATTTACGGGTGAGCGAAAGTTTTTTTTCGGAGTAAATGAGCTTGCTGTTGGAACTGTTTATCCTTACTATTCGCCGCTTATATTAAACGGTATCAAAATAGAAGGGGGCAATGTGATGGTCAATCCCGGCATTCTTCAGATAGGAGCCACAGGAGGTGTCAGCCGCAATGAGATGTTTCTGGGCAGTGAACTAACCGGGTATCGTCAGCAATTTGTTGCCGGAAGACTTGGGATAGGCAGATCATATGCCTCCAGTTTTCAATTAATGGCGTTGAGAGCGGTAGATGATTTTGATGGTTTTCCGGAAAATACACCATTGAACCAGTTTACCCCACAAAGCAATTTTGTCCTGGGTTCCTCTACGCGGCTTCAGTTTTTCAAGCAAAGATTTGTCATTGACGGCGAAGTTGCAGTATCCAGCCATAACAGGGATAACACCATGCAACCCCTTGAACTGAATGAGCCCGAACTGGAACAGGTTCCGGATTTTCTTCAACCCACTTTAAGCTCAAGATATGGTCTGGCCTACAATGTGAACGCCACTTTGCACCTTTTTAACCGCTCCACGCGCCTGCGTGCATCCACACGAAGCATCGACCCGGCCTATTACTCAATGGGAGCACCATTTCTGAGAACAAACCTGATAAGGTATGCCTTTCTGGCCGAACAAAGACTTTTTCAGAATCAGGTAACCGCAAGTATTGATTACAGAACCGACAGCAATCATGACATATGGGAAGGTTCGCCCGAAGTTTCACTGGAAGCAATAAGTACAAATCTGCAATTGCGTTTTCGGCGTTTGCCTTTTTTGAATGTTGTTTTTACGAGGCATGACCAAAAGTATGCAAATATCGAAAATACCATTGATGCATTGTCTGTTATAACAGGATACAATTATGCGATAAAGAACCTTGGCCTGGCCACTTCTCTTACTTATAATTCCAGCAGGAACGAGAACCCGCTTGCCGCAAACTTTTTTGCCATGAACCAATACGTGCTCACGCAGTCGGCATATTTCCCTTTCCCCTTATCATCAACCGTAAGCGTATATTATATGGATACGGAATATCAGCAGGTACAATCTGATATGATAGGTGGCGATTTTTCGCTTTCAGCAACATTATTCAGAAAAATGTTTACCACTTTGGGCGTAAATTACCACAATGCGCATTTCAATGACAATCGCCTGGGTATTTTTGGAGAAATACAATATCCGTTTTTGAATTATTTTTCATTCCGGTTAAGGTATGACAACAATTACTACAGGCATGATATTATGGCGCAACATGGCCGCATCAATGAATATATGTTACGCTCGTCAATACAAATGAACTGGTAGTATATTTTTCTTGTTTGAAATTGTTGGCCGGGCTTGACCCGCGCTTATTTTGAATACATTGATAATGTGTTAGGGTTAAGGCTTAACCTGTCCTTTTAATTTGACCTGTCTCTGAATTTATTGAATCAATGAAAATACCGGGAATATTTCATGCTGGTTATTGAGTCGCGCCGTTATGCGCGTCTCCAGGAATTAAAAATAATATGGATATTGAATTACAAATTCAATGATGTTCAGAGCGGAATTGCAAATTCCGCTCAACAAGTGTTTTTTGATGGTTTTAATGTAATGGTTGATGCGTGTGTTTTCAAAAATGATTTTTGAATTGTAAACTCAATGTTCTTTGGAGCAGAAATACAATTTCCGCCTGGCATGATTCTTAACCTTAGTAGAATTATAATGCAGAATGATTATGTGCGCTGCACGAAGTGCAGGTTAATAAAACCAGTCAGGTATTGCAGCGCAGTGCAGCCCGTTTTGATATATTGGGAAAATGGCCGGTAGGTTTTTGAGACGCACCGGGAAGGCGCGTCTGTAAAAGGTTATTGGCTTTGCCACATCTTTAACATATAATTGTTAAGTTTTCCAAAAAGCAGATTACCGGTTTTTGGTTCCTGAAATTGTCGTAATTTCGGGGTGCTTAAAAACTCAAAACTTTTATCCTGATATCTGTTTGAAATTATTATCTGCCATATTGATTTTCTTTGGGTTTTCAGTTGCATTATCTGCTTCCGGAAATGAAAATATCCTGTTATTCGATGGGAATGAAATTTCATTTGTTTCAGGATCAGATACACTTTTTTTAGGGCAAAGAAAGCAGGGCACCCATGTTTCATTCAGGATGGTTTTGAAAAATGAATCTGACATACCCTTGTGGGTCAGTAATGTAAGGGGGAGTTGCGGATTGTCAATACCATCATGGCCGCGGAATCCCATTGAACCGGGTGACGAAAGTATCATTCAATTGCGTTTTGATGCTTCAAGTCCGGGCAGTTATACAAGAATTCTTACCATACATTCCAATTCACGCGATTCGCGAACCATCATCCCCATTGTTGCCACAATTACTCCATAGAAAAATAAATTGATCTATTGTCGCAATGAGCAAATTTTATAGTTTCTATTCATAAGCTGCTCTCATAAAATTTAAGTAGAGTAAAATATTTCTTATTCAAAAATATTTACAATCTTTGCGCTGATTTTCGGAATTCATAAATATAAAAAAGCATAGTTATGCCAAAAATATCAGATAAAGGCCGCATGATGCCCGAGAGCCCTATCAGGAAGCTGGTGCCTTATGCGGAAAAGGCCAAAAAGGCCGGAAGAAAAGTTTACCACCTCAATATCGGTCAGCCCGATATTGCTACGCCTAAATCCATGATTGATGCCATGCATAATCTGGATATCCCGGTGATCGAATATAGCCATTCAGCCGGTATCATTTCTTACAGGGAGAAACTTTGTAAGTATTACCAAAAACATGGCATTAATATTACTCCTGATGACATAATCGTAACTGCCGGTGCCTCGGAGGCCATTCTTTTTGGAGTACAAACATGTCTGAATCCGGGTGATGAAATTATAATTCCTGAGCCATTTTATGCCAATTACAATGGTTTTGCCACCAGTGCAGGAGTAAAAGTAAAACCTATCATTTCAAAAATTGAAACCGGATTTGCCTTACCACCCATTTCTGAATTTGAAAAAGCCATCGGACCCAATACCAAGGCGATAATGGTCTGTAACCCCAACAATCCCACCGGTTATCTCTATTCTGCAGAAGAACTGGAAGTTCTCAGGCAGATTGTAATCAAATACGATCTTTTCCTGTTTGCCGATGAGGTTTACCGTGAGTTTTGCTACGATGGTACCGTGCATCATTCGGTAATGAACCTCGAGAGCATTGAAAATAATGTTGTGCTGTTTGATTCGGTTTCCAAGCGATACAGCGCCTGTGGAGTGAGAATTGGCTGTATGGTTTCAAGAAATAAGGAGGTAATGGCTACCGCCATGAAATTTGCCCAGGCACGATTGAGCCCGCCTTCCCTCGGGCAAATTGCCGCTGAAGCTGCCATGGAAACACCCGACAGTTATTTTGATGAAGTGATTGCCGAATACCTTAGACGACGCGATACTGTTGTGGAAATGCTGAATAAGATGGAAGGTGTGGTTTGCCCCAATCCCAAAGGAGCGTTTTATGTTACTGCCAAACTACCCATCGACGATGCCGATAAGTTCTGCCAGTGGCTGCTCGAAGATTTCAACCATAATGACCAAACTGTTATGCTTGCTCCGGCAACCGGTTTTTATTCCACTCCGGGTGCAGGTTTGAATGAAGTAAGAATTTCCTATGTGCTGAATGTAGAAAACCTTAAAAAATCAATGGAATGTATCGAAGTTGCATTGAAACATTACCCGGGAAGGACCAATTGATCCATTGAAGCTTTACTTATATTCGAAAAGGCTGTTCGCATGGGCAGCCTTTTTGCTTTTACGGACAATTAAAAAGTTAATAACTACTGATTTTTTGTGGATAACTAACAAAAAACTTCCCCTGTTTTTTGTATATTTTTGAAGAAAGAACATTAATTATACCTCAATGACCGAATTTACACATTTACACGTACATACGAATTTTTCCATACTTGACGGTGCTGCCAGGATAGATGTTATGATGAAAAAAGTTGCCGACTCAGGTATGAAAGCACTGGCTATTACTGATCATGGCAATATGTACGGGGTAATGCATTTTACACAGGCAGCAAAAAAACATGGTGTCAAACCCATAATTGGTTGCGAAGTTTATGTTGCTGAAGGAAGCCGTTTTGAGAAAAAAGGCAAAGAAGACAGAAGTGGTTACCACCTTATACTGCTTGCAAAAAACAAAAAGGGTTATGAGAATCTTTCCAGGATTGTTTCCATTGGCTATCTTGAAGGCTTTTACTATACTCCTCGTATTGATAAAGAAACCCTGCAGAAATACAGCGAAGGAATCATAGCCAGCTCAGCCTGCCTGGGTGGAGAAATTCCGCAGGCTCTTATGAATGGGGATATGAAAAAGGCAGAAGAAGTTCTGGAAGAGTTTCTCATGATCTTTAAAGATGACTTTTACCTTGAATTGCAGCGTCACGGACTGGAAGAGCAGGAACCCGTCAATCAGCAGCTCCTGAAGATGGCCGAAAAATATAACCTGAAAGTTATTGCCAGCAACGATTGTCATTACATCAATGCGGAGGATTCCAAAGCCCATGATATTCTCATTTGCCTGCAAACAGGCAAAGA
>REDJ01000218.1 GCA_007693555.1 Bacteroidota bacterium | reverse complement strand
AAATTGCAGAAGCATTACGCGGAGTAAATATACCGATACTGGTAAAAAATCCATTAAGTCCCGATATTGACCTTTGGGAAGGGGCCATAAAACGTCTTGTGAAGTCGGGTCAGAAAGATGTAGGCGCCATTCACCGCGGTTTCTTCTGGTGGGGAAAATCACACCTTCGTAACCAACCCTTCTGGCATATCCCAATTGAACTAAGGGAGCGTATGCCCGGTTTGCGCATCATCTGCGACCCCAGCCACATTGCCGGCAAACGCAGCTTTATCCCTTTGCTGGCTCAGCGTGCACTGGAAAACCACTTTGCCGGTCTTATGGTGGAAGTGCATCCCAGCCCCGATAATGCCTGGAGCGATGCCGCCCAGCAACTTACTCCCGATTCTTTCCTTGACATGCTCAACGATTTGCTGGGAACTGAAAACGAAAATACTTCGCAGGAACTCCTTGATGAATTGCGTTCTGAAATCGATGTGATGGACGAAATGCTGGTATGGGCACTGGCAGCGCGAATGGAGCTTTCTTCCAAAATCGCAAAAGTAAAAAGAGAAAAGCAAATGGAACCCCTTCAATCGCAACGATGGGACCAGGTTATGCTTAGGGTGAAGGATATGGCAATGAAATCCGGGCTCAAACCCCGATTTATTGAAAAACTTTATGCTTCCATCCACCAGGAATCCCTGAAACTCCAGAAAACTTTGATAAGTAATGGCGGTAGTAATATAAAAAAAGAACATAACTTTGTGGGAGAGAGACAATGATGTTTGCATGGAGAAAATAACTATTCAAGGCAAAAGCGGAGAATCCCGAATACTGGTGGGAGAATCTCTGCCTGCTCTTTCACGGTATATACCGGCAACGGGAGCTTTTATCATTACCGATAAAAATGTTGCCCATCACTATCATTCAGAATTCCCCGGTTTTCCGGTTTATGTTGTTGAACCCGGTGAAAAATCCAAGGATTTTGATGTGATGACAAAAATATGGCACTGGCTGCTTGAAAAGGGTGCCGATCGCAGTAGTTTTATTGTGGGAATCGGCGGGGGAGTGGTTTGCGACCTGGCCGGATTTGTGGCATCTACATTTATGCGGGGTATCCCATTTGGCTTTGTGTCAACTTCCTTACTTGCACAGGTAGATGCCAGTGTGGGGGGAAAGAATGGTGTGAACCTTGGAGGATATAAAAACATTATCGGAACCTTTACCCAGCCCGAATTTGTTATTTGTGACACTTCCATGCTAAAAACTTTGCCCGACGATGAGTTCAGAAACGGAATGGCAGAAGTCATCAAACATGCACTCATAAAAGATGCAGACAAATTTCAATTTCTGAAGAAAAACCGCAATGCACTTCTGAACCGTGAGCGTGAAGCCATAAACCATATTGTAAACCGTTCTGTAAAAATCAAAGCAGCCATAGTGCAGGCCGATGAACTGGAAAGGGGAGAGCGACGGCTTCTGAATTTCGGTCATACCTGGGGCCACGCAGTGGAAAAGGAAAAGAAAATCCCCCATGGTCAGGCAGTCAGCATCGGAATGGCCTTTGCCGCCGGATTATCAAAGCAAATGGGCTATCTGAAAGAAACAGATTACAATGATATTCTTGGAATTCTGCATGATTACGGCCTGCCCCTCAGCACAGAACTGGATAAAAACCAGGTTTTTGATACCCTGCTGAGAGACAAGAAAAAGGAAAAAGATAAGATGAATTTTATTTTGCTTAAAACCATTGGTAATGCTTTTGTGAAAGAGATGGAGGCAGGTGTAATTAAAAATTTTGCATTAAGCTTCTGATTTGAAAAGCAAACTCAATGCATTGATACAAGTTAATAATCTTATAAAATCATAATAATCAGCGCCATCAGCGTTCCATCCAAAAAAAGATATGACAATAGAAATTACCCCATCAGCAGTCAAAGGACAAGTTCAGGCCCCGGCTTCGAAAAGTGTTGCACAAAGAGCTGTTGCCATTGCTTCACTTGCCAGTGGAACATCTGAGATTTTTCATGTGGGAAAATCCGATGACGTGCAATCAGCCATCAGGGTATGCCAGGCATTGGGTGCCGAAATTGAACAGAAAGGAGAAAAAGTAATCGTAAAAGGTGGTATTCAAACACCTTCGGCACCACTGAACTGTGGCGAATCGGGTTTGGGTATCCGCATGTTTTCTGCTTTGGCCGCCATATTGAATGAACCGGTTACCCTTACGGGAGAAGGTTCTTTGAAAGAACGCCCCATGCAAATGATAGAAGAATCGCTGCAGGCGGCAGGTGTGCAATGCGAAACGCAAAACGGTCTTATTCCAGTTGTTGTAAAAGGTCCTTTGAAAGGCGGTATTATAGAAATTGACGGTTCTTTAAGCTCACAGGTTTTGACAGGTTTGCTCATTGCCGCACCGTATGCCATTTCCCCGGTGACTTTCCGCATAAGCGACCTGAAAAGCCGTCCTTATGTGGATATTACCACCGCTATGATGCGGGATTTCGGTGTGGTGGTTCAAAACAAGGATTATGAAGAATTTGTTGTTCCTGCTCCGCAGAAGTATGTTTCAAAGTCCTATACAGTTGAAGGCGACTGGAGTGGTGCTGCATTTTTGCTGGTGGCGGGAGCAATTGCAGGTGAAGTAGCTGTTACCAATCTGGACTTTCAATCTTCACAGGCTGATAAAGAAATTCTTACTGCTTTGAAAAATTCAGGCGCAGAGTTAAGTGTTGATTTAGACCGGATTTTTGTAAAGAAAGCTCCATTAAAAGCTTTTCGTTTTGATGCTACCCACTGTCCTGATTTATTTCCGCCTTTGGTGGTATTGGCGGCAGCCTGTGATGGAATAAGCCAGATCCGGGGTGTTTCGCGCCTGCGGAGTAAAGAAAGCGACCGCGCAACAGCACTGCAACAGGAATTTGGAAAACTGGGACTTTACGTTAGTCTGGAAGGTGATAATATGCTTATCAAAGGAAACTCGCTCAATGGTGGCAGAGTATTTTCGCACAGTGACCACCGCATTGCCATGGCTTGCGCAGTTGCAGGGCTCATAGCAGACGGACCCGTTATTATTGATAAAGCCGATGCAGTTAACAAATCATATCCGGAGTTTTTTAAAGATTTGGGCGTACTTTGTAATTTAAAATTTCGAAATCCGAAGCACTAAATCCGAAAATAGTGAATAGCGGTAGAATAAGAAAATAAGAAATTAGGAAGATGGGAAAATAAGTGATTGTGACCAATATTATCAGCTTTTATTTATAATCTTTGCGTTTCCCAAAAATCTAAAATCAAAAATCATAAATCTGAATTAACCCAAAATGAATTCATTCGGAACCCTTTTTCGCATCAGCATATTCGGCGAGTCGCACGGCGCCGCCATCGGAATCACGATTGACGGTTGCCCACCGGGGCTTCCTATTACGGAGGAAGATTTTGCCCGTGACCTTGAGCGCCGCAAGCCCGGTGCAAAGGGCACCACGCCCCGTAAGGAAGATGACAGTCCGGAAATCGTTTCGGGGTTGTTTCACGGACATACCACCGGTGCTCCAATGACCATATTGTTTCGTAACAAAAATGTGCGCTCTGCCGATTACGATAACCTGGTAAAAACTCCCCGTCCCGGGCATTCGGATTTTGTTGCATGGAAACGATTCGGGGGGTTTAATGACCATCGTGGTGGCGGGCACTTTTCAGGAAGACTAACCCTGGCTCTTGTGGCAGCAGGAGTTATAGCAAAAAAACTAATACAACCTGTGGATATCAATGCCCGGCTCATTGCCGCCGGGGGTAATCCGGATATTGAAAAAGCAGTGGAAGAAGCCCTGGCTGCAGGTGATTCGGTGGGCGGACTGGTTGAGTGCAAGGCACAAAATATCCCACTGGGCTGGGGTGAACCGTTTTTTAATTCGGTGGAATCGGTTATCAGCCATCTGGCGTTTGCCGTGCCTGCCATCAAAGGAATAGAGTTTGGTTCAGGCTTTAATGCTGCTTCCATGAAAGGCAGCGAGCATAACGACCCCATTATGGATGAAACCGGAAAAACTGCCACCAATAATGCCGGCGGAATTACCGGCGGACTAACTAACGGAAATGAGCTAATATTCCGTGTTGCTGTAAAACCCACATCAAGTATTGGCATACAGCAAAAAACCTGGAGTATTGAAACCCAAAAAGTGGAAACCCTGGAAGTAAAAGGCCGCCACGATGCCTGCATCGCTCTTCGTGTACCTGTTGTAATTGAAGCCATTACTGCCGTTGCACTTGCCGATATGAAACTTAATTTTGAAAGGTCAAAGCCCCTTGGTAATCTTTGAAATAAACATATATACATAATAAGATGTGTTTTGTGATTTTATTTTGAATTGAATTCAAAAGCAGTAATTTTGCACAAAATTTTTAGCAAAACACATTTTACTAAACAGTTATGAGCGAAAACATAGAAAAGATTAAGTGTTTGATAATTGGTTCAGGTCCGGCAGGATATACAGCTGCCATTTATGCAGCACGTGCCGATCTAAAGCCGGTTATGTATCAGGGGTTGCAACCCGGGGGACAACTTACAATTACCACCGATGTTGAAAATTATCCGGGTTATCCTGATGGAGTAATGGGACCGGAAATGATGGTAGATTTTCAGAAGCAGGCCGAGCGCTTCGGTACCGATGTGCGCTGGGGTCTTGCCACAGAAGTTGATTTGAGTAAAAGACCTTTCAAGGTTACCATCGATGAGAAGAATGTAGTTTTGGCTGAAACCCTTATCATTGCTACCGGAGCATCGGCCAGGTGGCTGGGATTGGAATCCGAAAAGAAATACAATGGGTTTGGAGTTTCGGCATGTGCCACCTGTGATGGATTTTTCTATAAAGGACAAACAGTTGCTGTTGTGGGTGGTGGTGATACAGCCTGCGAAGAGGCTTCCTATCTTTCCAAGCTCTGTAAAAAGGTATATCTCATTCATCGGCGCGATGAACTGCGTGCTTCAAAAGCCATGCAGCACAGGGTAATGAAAGCCGAAAACATTGAAATTGTTTGGAATCATATTCCTAAAGAAATTGTTGGAGATAAAACTGTTAATGGTGTAATACTGGAAAATACTAAAACTGGCGAAGAAAAGCGTCTGGATATTGAAGGTTTCTTTGTGGCTATAGGTCATACTCCCAATTCTGATATTTTCAAAGGACAGCTTAAAATGGATGAAAACGGCTATTTGATCACCAAGCCTGACTCAACTGCAACAGATGTACCAGGGGTATTTGCCTGTGGAGATGTGCAGGATCATGTGTACCGTCAGGCAGTTACTGCAGCAGGCACTGGCTGTATGGCTGCCATTGAAGCTGAACGGTTCCTGACCGACCAGGAATAAGATATCTGTAATGATTCTTATCTTAATAAGGGCTGTTCTGAAAATAAAGATCAGCCCTTATTTTGTAACAGATTAACGTTTTAATCAGGTTGTAATGGTTAAATAAAAATGGGGTTAAATGTTAATAGGGCCTTCTGGTTTCAGGCTAAGACAAATAATCAATGAATGATATTAACATATAAGCTTCGGTTGAGCTTCCCACTTTTTAAAAGCGAAATATATTATGAAGTTTTTATTAAAGGAGACAGTAAAAAAATAATTGTTTGAAAAAAAAGTCAGATATTTGATATAGCCAGAGGGAGTAATTTGCTATAGATTATATTTTAAATTTCACTGGTAACTTGATTGATATTAACCATTGTTGGAATGGGCTAACTTGATTTAACCAAAGATTTACAGGCTGGATGAATTTTTTTGCTGTACTTTCTTTTATTGCTTTTGTTTTGTTTATTCAGGCGGGTGTTTGGATTTTGATAAAAAGACACCAACTGATTATGAACAGGCTTTTTTCTTTATTATCCTTCCTGTTTGCAATTTATGCATTTTGTTATTATTTGGTTTTCAGTGCAAATACCCTTGAGCAGGTTTATCAATATGACAGAATTGC
>REDJ01000217.1 GCA_007693555.1 Bacteroidota bacterium | reverse complement strand
GAATGCTCAGACTTCCTCCCAACTCGCGAAGGGTTTCATTTGCAAAACCGTTTTGAGTGCCGTCATGATTCATAGATGTCCAGAGTATCTCACCGGCACCGCGCTCCTGCATTTCGCGGGCATACTCAAAGAGCTCCCTGCTTACAGGGATTCGTCCTCCGTTACGGTAAACCTGCCATTGCCCGTTTTCAAGCCGTGCATCAATGGCCACAACCACAAACTGACTACCGAACTGTTTTGCAAGATTATCAATGAGTATCGGGTTCATAATAGCTGCCGAATTAACCGAAACCTTATCGGCACCTGCAGAGAGCAACACATCTGCATCCTGCAGCTCGGAAACTCCGCCACCTACCGTAAAAGGGATACTGATACGGGCAGCCACTTTTTCCACAAGTGCTTTCAGCAGTTTTCGTTTTTCGTGTGATGCGGTTATATCTAGAAATACCAGTTCATCGGCACCCTGTTCCGAGTAGCGCTGAGCAAGTTCCACAGGATCGCCGGCATCGCGGATGTCAACGAAATTTACTCCTTTTACAGTGCGCCCGTCGCGAATGTCAAGGCAGGGAATGATTCTTTTTACTAATGTATTCATACTTCAGTTTTATTGGAACCGCAATGGCGCAAAGATTGATCGCAAAGAGCGCAAAATTCAATAAACTCCCTTGCGTTCTTTGCGCTTCCATAGCGTTCCTTGCGGTTAATCATTTTTTGTCACGGGGCGACTCAAAGTCACCCCATGACTTGTTATTTTAAAAATTCTTTCAATTCTTTATATGGCAATTTACCTTCATACAAAGCCTTACCTGTAATAGCCCCATAGCAACCGATTTCTTTCAGATCATAAATATCATCAATCGTTGCAATACCCCCGCTGGCAATGAGTTTGATTTCCGGGAAACGCTCCAGCACCTTCCGGTAAAGCTCTGCCGATGGACCCTGCATCATGCCATCTTTGGAAACATCGGTGATCATCACTTTGCTGAACCCTTTCCCCATCCAGAACTCCAGAAAAGAGAAAATATCCTTATCGCTTTGTTCCAGCCAGCCGGCTGTGGCAATGAACTCATTTTTTACATCGGCACCCAGGATCACTTTTTCGGGTCCATGTTCTTTCAGTATTTTCTCAGTAGTATCCGGATCATGAACAGCCATACTTCCGATTGTAACCGCCGATGCTCCATTTCCAAAAACCTGCCGTGCCTGCTGAGCATTACGGATGCCCCCACTGAAATCAATAAACAATCGGGTTGCGGTACTTACTGCTCTGAGCATTTCCAGATGCACAGGCGTTTTTTTCTTTGCACCATCCAGATCTACCATATGCAGATGGGTAAATCCCATATTTTCAAACTGCGTAGCTGTCTGAACCGGATCATCACTGTAAACGGTTTGCGTATCAAAATCGCCCTGCGAGAGGCGAACGCAGTGGTTGTTCATGAGGTCGATGGCGGGGATGAGGAGCATAGTTTAGAATTTTATTTGAGTCCGGGTGCGACTTGAAGTCGCGCCCGGACTGGTTTGCTTCTGAGTCCGGGCGCGACTTGGAGTCGCACCCGGACTGATTTTAATTAACACATTAAAAAGTTTTTAAGTATGCGTTCACCCACATCTCCACTCTTTTCTGGGTGAAATTGGGTGGCATAAAAATTGTCTTTTTGCAATGCTGCACTGAAAGGAACTCCGTAATGACTCACTGCAGCAGTTTCCTTTGCTACGGGCACATAATAGCTGTGAACGAAATATACATACTGCCCTTCCAGGCTTTGATCCAGCAGCGGGCTTTTCACCTCCGTAAGACTGTTCCAGCCCATATGCGGGATTTTCAGGTCAATATTGAACTTCTTTACCGGCAGGTCAAAAATGTCGAGGCAGGGTGTATCTCCCTCCTCTGAATGCCGGCACATCAGTTGCATACCCAGGCAAATGCCCAGAACAGGCTGATTCAGTTCTCTTATGAGCAGATCAAGATTCTTTTTTCCCAGGTACTCCATGGTTGTGGAAGCTTCTCCCACTCCGGGAAAGATCACTTTATCAGCTGCCAGTATCTCATCCGGATTGTCGGTGATGGAGTGGTCCACACCCAGTCGGCTGAGCGCATTGCTGACGGACTTGATATTCCCGGCGTTGTATTTTATGATGGCGATTTTCATTGTTTTAGTTTTTACTGCGGAGACGGGGAGACGCAGAGTTTGGTATTTCAGATTTATGATTTATGATTTTAGATTAATTTCATGTTTAAGTAAGTCCGGGTGCGACTTTGAGTCGCGCCCGGACTCGAACAACCTTCCCTCACAATAGTCCTTTCGTGCTGGGTAGAAAATCTGCTCCCGTTTCCCGCTTTATGGCCATTCGGATGGCGCGGGCAAGGGCTTTGAAGATGGCTTCAATCTTGTGATGCTCATTCTTGCCTTTGGCTTTGATGTATAAATTGCATTTTGCACCAATGGCAAAGGATTTGAATATGTGCTCAAACATCTCGGTGGGCAGCTCTCCCACTTTTTCCCGTTTAAATTTTGCATCCCAAACCAACTCGGGTCTGCCGCCAAAATCCAGCAATACCATAGCAGCACAATCGTCCATGGGCAGGGCAAAGCCATACCGCTCAATTCCCATCTTGTTGCCCAGGGCTTCTGCGAAAGCTTCACCTAAAGCAATTGCGGTATCTTCCAGGGTGTGATGCTCATCCACGTGCAAATCGCCTTTTACCTGAACTGTCAAATCGCATCCACTGTGGCGGGCAATCTGCTCCAGCATGTGGTCGTAAAAACCCAGACCTGTATTGATATCGGCCTTTGCATTCCCGTCAAGGTCAATCTCAACAGTGATATCCGTTTCTTTGGTTTTGCGGGTGCGAACAGCCCTGCGTGGTGGCGTCACCAACCAGTCGGCAATGGGTTTCCAGTGTTCCGCTGCCTTATTTCCCTGTATCCCATCAGGATATGCCATAAGTACTTCAATAAGGTACTGGTTTTGCTCAGGAGTTCCCACGGAAATTCGCAGACACCCGGCGCAAAGCGGCTCGCGGGAACGATTACGAACTATAATACCCCGCTTAAGCAAATAATCGTAAACCTCATCGGGATTATCTACCTGCACCAGGAAGAAGTTTGCATCAGATGGAAAAACTTTTTTCACAACAGATACCACAGACAATGACTTCATGAGAATATCTCTTTCGTGAATAATTTCATCAACTCTTCCAGTCAAAACATCAGGGTCCAACAGTGCTTCCAGCGCTTTTTCCTGTGTGAGAGTGTTGACATTATAAGGTGGCTTAACCTTCATCAACAGAGAAATAATCTCCGGTGAAGCAAAAGCCATCCCAAGCCTTATCGCCGCCAATCCCCAGGCCTTGGAAAGGGTTTGCAATACCACAAGGTTGGGATATTCTTTAAGTGCCTGCACCCATGAACCACCGGAGCTGAAATCCACATAGGCTTCATCAACAACAACCAGCCCCGGGAATTGCTTAATCAAGACCCGCATATCGTCATCATTGAATCGATTGCCCGTAGGATTGTTTGGTGAACATAAAAACAAAAGCTTGGTGTTCTCATCTGCTTTATCCAGCAACTGCTCTACCGGTAAACTGAAATCATCATTGAGCAGTACCGTTTCATAATCCACCCCATTGATACCGGCACTTACTTTGTACATCCCATAGGTTGGGCTCACTGACAATACTTTGTCTTCGCCCGGTTCGCAGAAAGTGCGGAAGAGCATATCAATAGTTTCATCGGAGCCGTTTCCCAGTATTATATTTTCCTTTTCAACCCCTTTCATTTCTGCAATACGCTGCCTCAGCCTTTGCTGAAAGGGATCGGGGTAGCGGTTCCAGGGTTTATTGAAGGGGCTTTCATTGGCATCCAGGAAAATTCCTTCGTTGCCGGTAAATTCTTCCCGGGCCGAGCTGTAGGGCTTCAGGTTCAGAATGGCGGGGCGGGCCAGTTTTTGGGCTATGTTTGGGTTCATCTCTTTGTTGTTTTAGTCCGGGTGCGACTCAAAGTCGTGCCCGGACTTCTTTAATTATTTAGTGGCGGTGTGACTTGAAGTCGCCCCGTCACGTTTCGTATTAAATTCCTTCCAGCCTCACACTCACCGCCAGCTTGTGTGCGTGCAGGTTTTCGGCTTCGGCCATTTGCTGAAGGGTTTCACTTAGTCCCTGCAAACCGGCGGGTGTAATTTCCTGGAAGGTGATCTTCTTTACAAAGCTATCCAGGTTGACACCGCTGTAAGCCTTGGCAAACCCATTGGTGGGGAGGGTGTGATTGGTGCCGGAAGCATAGTCACCGGCACTTTCCGGGGTAAAATTTCCCATGAAAACAGAACCGGCATTTTCGATGGTATCGGCAACTTTATACATATCCTTCATGGCGATAATCAGATGTTCGGGGGCATATTCGTTTACGATTCCAACTATTTCAGATACCTGGTTCATCACAATAATCTTGCAGGATTTCAGACTCTCTTCAATCATTTCCCTGCGGGGAAGCTGCTTCAGTTGTTCTTCCATGGCAATGATAGTATCTTCGGCCAGTTTCTTTTGGGATGTGACAAGGATGACCTGGCTGTCTGGCCCGTGCTCTGCCTGCGAAAGCAGGTCGGATGCCACAAAACGTGCATCGGCGGTTTCATCAGCCATTACCAGTACTTCCGATGGGCCGGCGGGCAGGTCGATGGCCACTCCCATTTTCTGAACGGCCTGTTTGGCTGCGGTTACAAACTGATTGCCGGGGCCAAAGATCTTATTGACTTTGGGAATACTTTCCGTGCCGAATGCCATGGCAGCAATGGCCTGGGCGCCACCTACAGTGTAAACGCCGGTTACGCCCGAAATTTTTGCCGCATACAAAATAGCAGGGTTTACCTTGCCATCTTTGCCGGGAGGGGTGCAAAGCACAATCTCTCTACATCCTGCTATCTGTGCAGGCACTGCCAGCATCAACACCGAAGAAAACAGGGGAGCAGTACCGCCCGGGATGTATAGTCCGACCCGCTGCAGGGCTACCGGTTTTTGCCAGCAAACAACACCGGGAGCAGTTTCCAACCTTACAGGCTTGCATTGCTGTGCTGCATGAAACTTACGGATGTTAGCTGCAGCAGTTTGTATGGCCTTTTGAAGGCCGGGACTTACCATCTTCTCTGATGCATCAATTTCCTTACCGGAAACCTGCAGTTTTTCAATCTCCACACCGTCAAAAGCACGGGTAAAGTCCTTCAGGGCCTGATCACCATTGCGCTTTACGGAAAAAAAGATATCCTCCACGGCCTGATCAAGATATTCCGAATCCATGGCCGGGCGTTTCAGAAGTTCTCCCCATGTTTCGCGGGGTGGGTTTTCGATGATGTTGATTTTTGTTTTCATATTGTAGGGTATTGGGTTACTAAGTTAGTGGGTTATTAGGAAAATAAAATTTTTTAACCGGGGAGACGCGAAGTCGCAAAGGATCCGCAAAGTTTGCAGGAAGTTTTCTTAACCTGATTCTCTGCGTCTCCGTGTCTCCGCGGTAAAGCCTTAACTAACCATTTTCTCAATCGGTATCACCAGCAATCCCTGGGCACCGGCATCCTTGAGTTCATCAATTACTTCCCAGAACCGGTCTTCGCTGATTACGGAGTGTACTGCACTCCAGCCTTCCTCGGCCAGGGGCACAACTGTTGGACTTTTCATTCCCGGAATGATACTGATAATCTTATCCAGACTGTCGTTGGGTGCATTAAGCAACACATAGCGGTTGGTTCGTGCTTTCATAACAGAATTCAGGCGAAACACCAGCTTGTCAAGTATTTCCTGTTTTTCTGCTTCCAGACCTCCGCGTGAAACAAGCACAGCTTCCGACTTCAGCACTACTTCCACTTCCTTTAAACCATTACTAAGCAAAGTACTACCGGTACTCACGATATCAAAAATAGCCCCGGAAAGCCCTATAGATGGGGCGATTTCTACAGAGCCAAGAATTTCGTGTATATCAGCCTGAATATTTTTCTCATCGAGAAAATTCT
>REDJ01000043.1 GCA_007693555.1 Bacteroidota bacterium | reverse complement strand
ATGAGTGGGAAGAGATCACTTTCGACTTCTCTGATGTTCCCAACAATCCTGATGGCGAAATGTACGACCAGATCATCATCTTCCCCGACTTCGACGACAGGGATCAGGACAATATTGTCTATTTCGACAATATCACCTTTAATCCGCAGGAAATAGAAGACGGAACAGATGCTACCCTCAGCGACCTGATGGTTGATGGTGTCACCGTTGAAGGGTTCTCACCCTCTGTACTTCATTATTCAGTGTTATTACCTGAAGGAACAGTCGATGTACCCGTTGTAACAGTCACTACCAACGACCCAGAGGCAAGTGCAGTTATTACGCCCGCAACGGAGTTGCCCGGAACCACAAGTGTGCTTGTTACCTCTGCCAATACTGAAGTTGAGCAAACCTATACGGTAGAATTCAGCGTAGAAATGCCGGTTGCAGAACCAGAGGTTGCTGCTCCTACACCGCCGGCACGCGATCCTGAAGATGTGATTTCTGTTTTCAGTGAAGCATACACCAATTTGCCCGATACCGATTTCTTCCCCAACTGGGGGCAAACAACTGTACCCAGCATCGTTGAAATTGAAGGTGTTGAGACCTTGAAGTATGAAAACTTTAACTACCAGGGAACCCAGTTTGCCGGGCCCGTCAATGCTTTGGCAATGGAATATCTGCACCTGGACATGTGGACAGCTGACGCTACTTCTGTAAACGTGTTTATAATTAGTGAGGGTCCTGTGGAAACAGCATTTGCATTGCCCATTACCCCCAATGAGTGGGTGAGCTATGACATTCCTCTTTCGGCTTTTGCCCCGGTGAATCTGTCAGGATTAATACAGCTTAAGTTTGATGGTGGTGACGGTTCGCAAACGATCTACCTGGACAATATCTACTTTTATATCGAAGAGGTGGAAGAAGGCTCAGATGCCACTTTGAGCGACCTGATGGTAGATGGTACTACTGTAAGTGGTTTTTCTCCTTCCGTGCTGAATTATACTGTAGTTCTTCCTGAAGGAACAACGGATGTACCCGTTGTAACGGCAACCACCAATGACCCTGATGCCACTGCAGTTGTTACGCCTGCCACGGAGCTTCCCGGAACGACCAGTGTTTTGGTTACTTCTGCCAATACTGAAGTTGAGCAAACCTATACGATAACTTTCAGCATAGGGACAACTACAGAAGGCCCCCGCAACCCCATCGATTTTGAACCTGATGGCTATGGTGCCGACTGGACATGGACTGTTTTTGAAAATGAAACGAACCCTCCCCTTGAAATTATCAACAACCCTGACCCATCAGGAATAAATACCTCTGCAACAGTAGCCAAATTTACTGCGCTGGAGGCAGGGAACCCATGGGCAGGAGTAGAATCTGCACATGGCGATACCGACCTGGGAACATTCCTGCTGGACGAAACCAATTCTACCATCAAAATTATGGTATGGAAACCCGTTATCAGTGATGTAGGTATTAAATTTGCAACTGCAAGCGGATGGGCTCAACCCGAAATTAAAGTGTCAAATACCTTAATCAATGAGTGGGAAGAGATCACTTTCGACTTCTCTGATGTTCCCAACAATCCTGATGGTGAAATGTACGACCAGATCATCATCTTCCCCGACTTCGACGACAGGGATCAGGACAATATTGTCTATTTCGACAATATCACCTTTAATCCGCTGGGAATAGACGACGGAACAGATGCCACCCTCAGTGACCTGATGGTTGATGGTGTTACCGTTGAAGGGTTCTCACCCTCTGTATTTGAGTATTCGGTAGTATTACCTGCAGGGACAACTGATGTACCTGTTGTAACGGCAACCACCAACGACCCCGATGCCAGTGCTGTTATTACACCTGCCACGGAGCTTCCCGGAACTACCAGTATTCTTGTTACCTCTGCCAATACCGAAGTTGAACAAACCTATACGGTAGTCTTCAGTATAGCAACATCTGTAGTTTCTGTAGAAGAGGATAAACTTATCCTCTATCCTAACCCTGCAGAAGCGGGCAGTAAGCTGCACCTAAGTGTCGAAGCTCTTCAAATCGATATTTTCGATCTTACCGGCAAAAGTATCGTTTCAGGTCATAATACATCAATAATTGACACATATGGTATGAAACAAGGAATCTATATGGTAAGAATAATTACCCATAGCGGCTTGATAGAAACACGCAAGCTGATTGTTAAATAATTATCTTGTTTTAAAAAAAGCCGTCTTGTAACGGACGGCTTTTTTTCATTGCATTTGTTCTTTTAATCATATTCATAAATTTTCAAAAGCAAGAAATATTTAATTAGCACACTTATCATAATCCAATTAATTTATTCACAAGTTCAAATCAAATTTTTCAAATCATTTTTTTATTTACACATCGAAACATAAACTATTATGAAAAAAGTTTTTACATTATTATTGGGATTCTTAGTAATCACGGGGTTTTCTCAAAACAATCCCATCGACTTTGAACCCGGCGGCTATGGTGCCGACTGGACATGGACTGTTTTTGAAAATGAAACGAACCCTGACCTTGAAATTATCAACAACCCTGACCCATCGGGCATCAACACCTCTGCCACCGTGGCCAAATTTACTGCCCTTGAAGCAGGAAATCCATGGGCAGGTACTGAATCAGCACACGGTGATACCGACTTGGGACCATTTGTGCTGGACGAAACCAATTCTCAGATCAAGATCATGGTTTGGAAACCTGTGATCAGCAATGTAGGAATTAAACTGGTTTCTTCCAACGGATGGGCCCAGGTTGAAATTCTGGTACCTAACACAGTCGTTAATGAATGGGAAGAACTTACATTCGACTTTTCAGAATATTTAAACCCACCGGCTGAAGAAGGAATGCTTGATCAGATTGTTATTTTCCCTGATTATGACACCGATGGCAGAGAACAGGATAATATTATTTATTTCGACAATATAACCTTCAACCCAGAAGCAATAGAAGACGGAACAGATGCTACCCTTAGCGACCTGATGGTGGATGGCACAACCGTAAGTGGGTTTTCTCCTTCTGTGTTAAATTATTCTGTAGTTCTTCCTGAAGGAACAACGGATGTGCCCGTTGTAACTGCAACCACCAACGACCCTGATGCCAATGCAGTAATTACGCCTGCAACCGCTATACCCGGTACCACCAGTGTTTTGGTTACTTCAGCCAATACTGAAGTTGAGCAAACTTACACGGTAGCTTTCAGTATCGGGTCAGTACCGACTGAGCCGGAAGTAGCCGCTCCCGCGCCCCCGGCCCGCAATCCTGAGGATGTAATTTCCATTTTCAGTGAAGCTTACACCAATGTACCAGATACAGATTTTAATCCTAACTGGGGCCAATCAACCGTGGTTAGTGTTATTGAAATAGAAGGCAATGAGACCCTGAAATATGCAAACTTTGATTACCAGGGAACCCAGTTTGATGGCTCGCTTGACGTATCAGACATGGAATACCTGCACCTGGATATGTGGACAGCTGACGCAACAAGCGTTAATGTATTCACCATCAGCCCCGGACCCGTAGAAACAGGTATCGCACTGGCTATAACACCCGGAGAATGGGTGAGCTATGATATTCCACTGTCAGATTTTACCAATGTGGATATGACAGACCTGATTCAGTTTAAGTTTGACGGAGGCGATGGTTCCCCAACCATTTACCTGGATAATTTATATTTCTATAAAGTTCCCACTTCGGTATCCGAAACAGAACAAACTGAATTCTTTGTTTACCCGAACCCCGTGAGAATGGGCAACCAGGTTCATTTAAGTTCAGTTGCTGATCAGGTAGAAGTATATGACCTCACCGGAAAGCTGATTATCTCCTATCAAAATACATCTGTATTCAATACAGAAGCTTTCAAAATGGGAGTATATGTTATCAGAATTCATACTTTCGATGGTTTGGTTCAAACAAAAAGACTGGTTGTAAATTAATTCTCTTCTTGAAAAAAAGCCGTCTGTAAAAGGACGGCTTTTTACTCTTTTTTGCATCGCATTTTAAAATTGTTTTAGTAAATTTATCAAAACTTCAAAAAAATGTCATCAGAAATTATCCTAATCATCATTGGTGCTATACTCGTTCTGATTGCAATTGTTGATAGCATAACAATTCGTGGTGCCTCCCTGGATTTAATAGATATTAAAATAAAAATCCCGCTGGGCTTATTGGGCCTTTTATTAATCTTTTATGGCGCATACGCCTATGGGGGTGCAAACATGCCTGGTCAGATTGAAAAGCCGGTATTAGGAAGCAAAAGGCAAATTGAATATCCGGTAAAAAGTGTTCAGATTATATCACCGGTTGAAAATGACTCTGTAAAATGCAGAATTTTAACATACGGCGTTTATCCTGAATCGCATGAAAAAGATATTTGGGTTCTGGTAAAACCCAGTGACAGCTTATATTATCCTCAATCTGACCATACCAATACTTCACATAAAAGAAACGGTGAATGGCAGGTTATAACCCGGTTTGGAGGTGATAAAGGAGAAAAATATGATATTATTGTTTATGAAGCTGATTCAAATGCATCTCAGTTTTTCAGCGCTACCATTCAACAATGGAATGAAATGCGGTCATTCCCTGGCCTGGAATTAGATGAAATTCCGGCAGGAGCCCTTGAAGTTGACAGGATAAGCATTTATTTACTGGAAAATTGCAGAGGGGTATATTAATTGACCGGATGATAATTATTATAAAACAGGCTGAAATGACTATGAGGAAAATCCAAATATACGTCCTGAACTGACCGCTTTTTTTATTATATTGCAAAATATTAATTACAGGCAATAGAAAAATTCCTTGAGACCATTTTCAACAACTCTCCTTGTATTTTTTTTCGGCGTATTTGCACTACTGGGGCAAAATTTTCCCGAAAAAGGAGTTCCTTTGCTTCAAAATTATTTACCTGTAAATTACCATAATAAGGGCAAAATATGGGATATGGGTTCAGCTCCCAATGGAATTGTTTATTTTGCCGCTGATGGTGGTCTTTTGGAATACGACGGTAAAACCTGGAAAAGTTTCAGGGGGAGCATTGGATTTACACGCTCAATTTTGGTGGTAAACGATTCGCTGATCTTTACCGGTTCTGACCTTGATTTTGGAGTTTGGCACAGAAACAAATATCAGGACTTCGAATACACTTCTTTATATCCCTTCAGAGAAGATGCTTTTGATATCAGTGAAGAATTCTGGCAAATCCATCAACTGCAGGATGCTATCCTTTTTGTTTCATCCCGTAATATATATGTTTACAGAAATGAGCAATTGGTCAAAGTTGCTGCACCTTCTTCTTTTTCAGGCAGTTTCAAGGCAAATGGCCAGGTGTATTTTACCGATGAGAGTCAGGGATTGTTAGTTTTTGAAGATTTTTCACTCAAAAAGGTGATTGATTTCCCCGATCAGTTCAATGCACGAATAACCGGAATATATCAACATGAAAATGGCTGGGTGATAGTTACCCGCGATCTGGGTCTTTATCATTTTGCAGATGGTACACTATCTCCATTAAACAATGAGTTGTCAGAAGAATTAAAGGCAGCCAAAGTTTTCAGCTTTGAGCGGATCGGTGAAAAACATTATGCCTTTGGCACAGTGCTTAAGGGTTTGTACATAGCAGATATGGATGGTAAAATCATTCATTATGTAAACCGGCAGAAAGGATTGCCCAGCAATACCATATTGTCGATGCACTATAGCCCGGCAGGAAAATTGTGGCTGGGTATGGATTACGGAATTTCTGTTTTGGATCTGAAAAACAATTTCACCACCTTCCATGATTACAGGGGAGATTTTGGCACAGGACATACTGCAATATTAAAAGATAATATCTTTTACCTGGGAACCAACCAGGGATTGTACCGCTCAGGTTGGGATGAATTAAACAACAACCGTGAGATATTCCGGTTTCAGCTTATTGCCGACACAGAAGGTCAGGTATGGACCCTTGAAAACATCAACAACACCCTGCTGATGGGACACGACAGGGGGTTATTTATGGTATTGGAAAATACTGTTGAAAAACTGAGCGATCAGGATGGGGTTTGGACCATCGTTCCGTACAAGGATTATTTGCTCACAGGCAATTATAATGGAATTTCCATTTTTAGAAAATCGGGCAACAAATGGACTTTCCTGAAAAAAATGGATCTGATCCTGGGTTCATGCAGCCAATTGATCATAGAAAAAGATAATATATTATGGGTTAATATCCCAAATTTTGGCATTATCAGGGCTGTTCTGGACCAGGATCTGAATCCCGTTGAAAGGTTGATTTTTCCAAAAGATATTTTCGAAGGGGACGATGCCTTTATCCTGAAGAATGAAATGGAAATTCATGTTTTCACTGATCGTTATCAGTATACTTACAACCATTCCGAAAATGAATTTATTCAGGCAAAAGAATCCAAGGTTTTTCCTGAAGTTGAAGGTCAGCTTGCCGGTGTTTATCTCCCCATAGCATTACATCCTGATTATGAATTTTTTCCTGTATACAATGGTTTCGCGCTAAAATTCCTATCAACTGATGCAGAAACCAGGACAGCAGATATTTCTTTAACCCTGCGAAGAATAGAAGCCTTCAACAATCATGAAAGGGTATTGCTATACCCGGGAGCCAGAGTGCCTTACCAGCTCAATAATTTTCAAATAGAATGCATAGTTCCCAATCAGAATGATGTATTGTATCAATACAAATTAAACGACAAGGGAGAATGGAGCGAATGGGGACAGGATAACACCATTGAATTTCTGAACCTGAAACACGGCGAATACAACCTTTTTGTAAGAGCACTTATCCATGACATGGTTATTGACAAACCAGCCATAACCTTCCGGGTAGCTGCACCCTGGTATTTTACCTGGTATGCCTATGTAATATATTTCCTGGTGCTGGCCCTGCTCATTTACATTATTATCAGCTGGCAGAAAGTATCTCTGAAAAAGCAGAAGAAACAGATGTTGCTAAAAGAGCAAAATTCTCTGAGGCAGCAAACAGAAAAACACAAACAGGAAATTACACTGCTTGAGAAAAAACGATTCCAGGCAGAGTATGATCAACTGAAACAACAACTTAAAAGCAAAACCATTGAACTGGCCAACAAAGCCAGGGATAATGAAGAAAAAAACCGCCTGCTGCTTGCCCTGAAAGAAAAATGTGAGAAAGCACAACAAAATCCTGCATTGTTTGATATTAAGTGGGGGGAGATGCAGAGAATCCTTGACACTTATCTGAAAATAGAAGACAAAACTTTTGAGATTCAGATGGATGAGCTGCATCAGGAATTTTTCAAAAAACTGAAAGAAAACTTCCCTGATCTGTCAAACAACGATCTGCGAATGTGTGCCTATTTGAAAATTGGACTAAACACTAAAGAAATTGCCGAAATATTAAACATTCAACCTTCCAGTTTTTACATCAGCCGCTCACGCCTCCGGAAAAAGCTTAATTTAAAGCCTGAGGAAGATTTGTATAGTTTTTTGAATGGGGTGTAAACCAGATACATTATAAAGTTTTAGCGGCGGGTTCACTTAAAGTGACCCCGTCGCGTTTCCTGGACTAAGCGGAATTTGCAATTCCGCTTTATATTATAATCCCTGGCTAATCAGAATTTGTAATTCCGTTAAAAATATCATTTAAATACGCTTCATTTCTTTTTTGTTGCGATATTATTTTATTTTTGAAGATAAAATATCAGCAACTCTTTACCAGGAGGAATTTAAAATTCCGTCCGGATTATCATTTCAATAAGAATAAGCAGGATCATCAAATACAGTAAAAACAGATGCCACTACTAAAAAACATCACACTAATTACCATCCTTTCTGTGTTTTATTTCAATTGTTACGCCCAAACTCCGGCATACACAGGAAATGTGGAAAAAGAACCGGAGATAAAGCTCGACAAAAAGGTTCTTCAAAATGCACCCAAGATTCCGTTAAGATTCGGACAACAGGAATTAATAACAGACAGGCCATTTCTTATGGACCCGGGCTATGGTAAAACTAGTTGCCTGCTTTTTGAACTTCCGAAGCTTAAGACTGATCAACTGAGCCTGGAATTCGAAACTATTATTCTTAATTCCCGATTATTTTATCCTATCTTTATTACCCTTTCCGCGGATTACGAAACCCGTGATATCATAAAGGATAAACTTCAAATCGAAGGTAATCCACTTGCCGGCATAAGCCATACCAGCCATATAGAAGTTGACAACACCATCAGGTATATTTTAGTTACAACAGACTCCTCACTGGTATCGCAAAGTATTTCCCATATGTATGAGATCTCCGGAATGCGTGCTGTTTACTCCGGTTCAACACCTATTTTCGTTCCTTCATCAACCCAAACCGTCTTTCAACATATAGAATTTACTGATGAGCCCATGTTGCAGGTAAAAGTGGCATCTGCCAGCAACAGGGAAATATTCACGAGAGAAGACGGATTTTACTTTGGGCTTGGAGTAAACTTCGGAGGTGAGCAGGTAGCCAATAACCCCAGTGGTGATAATTACCGGGCCGGAGGTGGCGGACTTATTACTTTTGGATACAGTCGTTCTCTGTTTTCATCTGATTTTGTGGGAAGAGCCGGATTAGGTTACCGTCTTCAGGGAAGCTATGATGGAGATGCCAGAAACAGAGGAATATTTTCGGATTTAGTGCTTACCTGGCAAACCAGGCATATTAATGTTGGAGCAGGAGGTCAGTTGGAAACTGCAAATTCCATCAGAGATCTGCAGGGCAATGTTACAACTTTTAAAACAACCATAGTCCCGAAATTTATCATGGAATACCGGATTGTTGACGGTAGTGTAAACATGGGTGCTGAATTTTTGCCCGGTAGCTTTACCACAACACAAAACCAGACCTTTACGGGAAACCGTTTTGCACTTGCTCTTAAATTCTTCATGTAACCATATTTTAAAAAATTATGCAATCAAAATTTTTACACTTCGCTATTATTCCATTGCTTTTTGCGCTAAGCACTGCATGTTCATCCCAACAAAAAAAAGAAAGCGATTTGCCCCGCATTGCCATAGCCGGTATTGCCATTGAATCGAGCACCTTTTCGCCGGCGGTAACCCACGAAGATGCATTTATGGCCCGTTATGGCGATGATGTTTTTACCTACTATCCATTTCTGGATGCAGATTCTGCTTTGCGCCGGCAGGCCATCTGGCTGCCCACCATGCGCGGACACGCCATGCCGGGCGGTATTGTTACCCGCGAAGCCTATGAATCGCTGGTGCAGCAAACCCTTGAGAAACTTGAAAAGGTTTTGCCCCTCGACGGGATTTTTCTCGACATCCACGGGGCCATGAGTGTGGTTGGGCTGGATGACCCCGAAGGCGATTTTATAGTGCGCATACGTGAACTGGTGGGTACCGATGTAATGATATCCACCTGTATGGACCTGCACGGCAGCGTAAGTTGGCGTCTGGCAAAAAATACCGACCTGATCACCTGTTTCCGTATGGCACCCCATGAGGATGCCCTCATATCGAAACAACGGGCGGTGGAAAATCTACTTGACCGCCTTATTAACAAACATGGTAAACCCCCTTACAAAGCCTGGGTTCCTGTACCCATCCTGTTGCCCGGCGAAAAGACCAGCACCCGCGTGGAGCCGGGAAAAAGCCTCTATGCCATGATAGAACCCATTGTGGAATGGGAAGGGGTTACCGATGCCTCCATCTGGATGTCCTATCCCTGGGCCGATGAGCCCCGCAATCACGGGGTGGTGATGGTGTATGGCGACCATAAGGAGAATGTGGGCCGGGCAGCCGAAAAACTGGCACAACGCTTCTGGGATGTGCGGCACGATTTCGAATTTGTGGCACCCACTGCCTATCTTGATGAGTGCCTGAACCAGGCTCTGGCAGCAACCGATCACCCGTTTATCATCAGCGATATGGGTGACAATCCCACTGCCGGTGGTGCCGGTGATGTAACCTGGACCCTACACCAATTGCTGGCACGCAAAGAATTCAAAACAGAGAAAGGTCCCAGCCTGATCTATGCATCCCTGCCTGACGAAGAATTTGTGGCCGAAGCAGTAAAGCTGGGTGTTGGCAGCACCATAAGCGCTTATGCCGGTGCCCGGGTAGATGACCGCTATGCTTCACCTGTGAAGGTGTCCGGAACCATCTTATCCATTGTTCATGGCGACCGCCGTGCCGAAACTGAAGTGGTGGTGCAAACAGGAAGCATTAAGGTGATCATCACCAAAAAGCGCAAACCCTATCACTTCGAAAATGACTTTGTCAATCTGGAACTTAATCCCCGCGAAACCGACATCCTGGTGGTAAAGATCGGCTACCTGGTACCAGAACTCTACGATATGCGCGGCGGCTGGATCATGGCCCTCACACCCGGTGGGGTGGATCAGGACCTGCACCGTCTGGAGTACAACCGAATCAACCGCCCCATGTTTCCGCTGGATAAGGATATGGAAACGCCTGATCTTAAGGCGCGGTTTGTGCCGCTTTCGGATGAGATTGGGTATTGATAATACACTTTAGTTGTCCCGCGGGCTTAAATAGATCGGGTAAATAGGTTCACCTTTCTTCGCAATTTGTCAATAGATTCTTCGGACAACTTTCTTTTAAAGTTTTCTTTGTTTATTTCTGAGCCCTCTGCTGCTGAATTGCAAGAAGTCGCATTCTTGCATACCCAACATTCATCCATGCAATAATAACACCTGCAGTCATAAACATGATCAGGCTGTAAATTGCAGGAGAAATGGCCATTACATCATTGGCAAGCAGAGTACTTGCGATCATGATTCCCAGTGTACCGTTCTGAATACCTGATTCAACAGATATTGTAACGCTCTGTGCCAGATTTAATTTGAAGAACCTGGCTGTAAAAAAGCCTATGGAAAGCATAACAGCATTTAATGCAAGAGCAACAGGACCCACATCGCGGAAGGAACTCACAAAAATATCGCGGTTGGTATTAATAGCAGCGAATATGATCAGGAAGAGTAAAATTCCTGAAACAATTTTTACCGGTTTGTCCATCTTTTTGGCAAAGTTTTTTGCCTTTGCCCTGATATACATACCTATTGCCACGGGAATAAGAGTAATTAATGTAAGTCGCAAAATGGTGTCTAAAACCGGTAACGGAACATACTCTCCCTGCTGCAGAAAATGCGCCAGGGAAAAATTAATGATCAGGGGTATGGTGATTACCGCAACCATACTTGAAATGGCGGTAAGACTGATTGAAAGGGCCGTATCACCTTTCGAGATATGACTGATGAGATTGGATGTGGGCCCGCCGGGACAGGCTGCAAGCACCATGATTCCAACCGCCAGATATAAATTCTCCAGTCCGAAAATCAGAACAAGCAAGAACCCCACAAGAGGAAGTACTATAATCTGGTTTATAAACCCCAGGGCTGCGGCCCGGGGATAGTAAACCACACGTTTAAAGTCAATAGGTGCCAGAGAAAGCCCCATGCCCAGCATAATTATGCCCAGCGCAAGAGGCAACATCAAATCAGTAAGATAGTTCGTTTCCATAGCTTATCTGCATTATAAATATGTTTTAATCTATCTGCCTTATCAAGTGTGTAAATTTAAGTCAATTTCAACTAACCATCAAACAAATAATTAATTCATTCAGAGATAGTTTTGGATTTTTTCAATGGAAACATTTGAAAATAAAGATATTTTCCTGAAAATAAATAAGTTTTATAAACTAATAATGTTACCTTTGTCGCGAATTAATCATTATTTTATTTTTTATCAAATTATTATGAATAACGGAATAGTAAAATTTTTCAATGAAACCAAAGGATATGGTTTTATTAAAGAGAATGAAACAGAAAATGAATACTTCGTGCACGCTACCGGACTGGTAGACGAGATCAGAGAAAACGACGAAGTAACCTTCGAACTTAAAGAAGGCAAAAAAGGATTAAATGCAGTGAACGTAAAACTAGCTTAGTTTGATATAACTTCATGACATTTATGAATTGAAAAGGTTGCCCATTACGGCAACCTTTTTTTATTTATCACAACGGCTCAGCCAAAATGCGAATAATCTTTATGTAGTTTTTAAAAAATTCCTTAGGTTTGCCCTTCAAAGAAAATTTTCACACTAAAAATAAAAAGCAAAATGAAAAAATTGATTTTTCTATTACTGGCAACATTTTTAATGGGATCATGCGATACCGCAATGAGACATCCGGCAGCAGTGAGCCCGGTGGATGAAGCCACTATTGAGCAGGTTATAGAGCAATTACTTGAAAAGCACGGCCCGGAGCACACTTTCCGCATTGAGCGTGGAGTAACACGTGCTGCCGGATTATGGCGCGACACCGACGGAAGCGATGCCGATTTTGAAGTTTTCTGTATGGAAAACTTCATTGCCGATGAAGATGAACTTAACCTGGTTTTCGATCGCCTGGCCAACAACTTCGAGTACCTTTACGGTTATATGAATCGTATAGGAGTGGAACTCAACCGCCAGATACACGAAGATCGAGGCCCCATCCATCCCATCGATCAGAAGTTTGGTGCCTATAGCGCCCGGGCACACATTCAGGAAGACTTTTTTGACAACAAGATCGCTTTTATCATTATCCTGAATTTCCCCAACTACAGTCTGGATGAGAAAAACGAACTGGGTGGCGACTGGGACGACCGTCAATGGGGATTTGCCCGTCTGGGAGATATTTACAGTGCCAGGATACCACCCGCAATTATTCAGGAAAACGCCAGGACTAACAGCGAAGGCCGCTTGTATATATCTGAATACAACATTTTTGCAGGGAAACTCGTGAATGATGAAGGAGAACAACTTTTCCCCGAAAACATGCGCCTTCTGGCACACTGGAATGTACGTGATGAAATTAAATCCAACTATGATCAACCTGATGGCCTTCCAAAGCAGGAAATGCTTTACAATGTAATGCTACGGATCATCAACCAGGATATTCCCAAAGAAGTGATAAACAATCCTGATTACAAATGGAATCCTTTCAGCAATGAAGTTTTCAAAGACAGGGAAAGAGTGGACTTCACTCCTGAAGATACACGCCGGTATGAAATCCTGCTGAATAATTTCCGTGCCATGCAAAACGAAGACCCCTTTTATTCTGAGCTGGATACCTATATCAAGCGACGTTTTGAAAGCAGTATGGAAATTCCCTATGAAGAGGTATCAGGTTTGTTCAGAGAATATGCCGCCTCTCCCCTGATCCGTGAAACGGCAGAACTTATCAGCCAGCGCCTGGGAAGGGAATTGCGACCTTTCGACCTCTGGTACAATGGCTTTGTGGGCCGGGCAGGAATATCTGAAGCTGAACTTGACCGCATAACCAAAGCTTATTACCCCGATGCCGATGCTATGAACGAAGACCTGCCACGTCAGCTGCGTTCGCTGGGCTTCGACCCGCAAATGGCCGATTTCATCGCTTCCAGGATTGATGTGGATGCAGCCCGGGGCTCAGGACATGCCATGCGTGCTTCTATGCGCGAAATGCCATCGCACCTGCGCACACGCATAGGTGCCGACGGAATGGACTACAAAGGCTACAATATTGCCGTGCATGAGTTCGGACACAATGTGGAGCAAACCATCAGCGTGCATATGGTAGATAACTATTTCATCAATGGCATCCCAAACACTGCTTTCACTGAAGCTCTGGCTTTTATGTTTCAAAGCCGCGACCTGGAGTTGCTGGGTATTGAACAAACCGATCCCATGATGGAATATCTCGAAGTCCTCGATGTATTCTGGGATAATTATGAGATGATGGGAGTTTCGCTGATAGATATGGAAGTATGGAAATGGCTTTATGACAACCCGGATGCCGATGCTTCACAGCTTAAAGAGGCCGTGGTTCGTATTGCCAAAGAAATATGGAATGAATATTATGCCGATGTTTTTGGCGAAGAGGATGTCCCGTTGCTGGCAATTTATTCGCATATGATTCAATCGCCACTTTACCTGATGAATTATCCCTATGGCCGATTAATCATGTTTCAGATCGAGGATTATATAGCCGATAAAGACTTTGCTGAAGAGGTTATCCGCATCTTTTCTATCGGTCGCCTGACGCCCCAACACTGGATGGAACGGGCTGTGGGTGAGCAAATAAGCAATGAGCCGATTTTTGCTGCGGTGGAGGATGCACTGAGAAAGGTTGGTAATTAAAACATTCTGAGCCAACCTGATAGCTTAACATCATTAGAGGCTGTCTCACAATTTGAGACAGCCTCTTTTTTTTAATGCAGGCAGATTTTGCTGATTTTTCTTATTTTTAGGGAAAATTTTCGAAATTTATACCATCCTGTTTTCAAAAAAAAACTAAATATTCTGCTTCATCAAAGTAAATATATTATGAAAAACCGTTACATTCTTTTACTGAGAAAAACATTATTCGTTATCCTTATTACACTACCTCTTTTAATTCAACAGGCATTGGGCGGTAATGATAAAACTACCGAAATAAACACATTCCCGTGGTTTGAAGATTTCAATAGTGTAACACCTCCTGCCCTTCCCGAGGGCTGGTCATCATTTGTGGAATCCACACACCCCTCAGCCCGTGTGGAAACAACCACATTGGTAAACCCGGTTTCTCCTCCCAACCAGCTTCGCTATATTCCCATAAATGACCCCAATGCCATACTGTTATTCATTTCTCCAACTATTGGCATGCCGCTCAACAGGTTACGGGTCAGTTTTTATGCTCTTGGGTTAAACTCTGCAGCCAATGTAGCACAGGTAGGTAGTTATTCCGCAGAAAACGGTTTTACACCGATTGCAAGTACTACCCTTACCAGCGAGCACCAGTATTACGAATTTAATCTCAATGGTTACCAGGGTAATGACGTGCAACTGGCAATCAAAGCCATATCAGACCCTTCTGCCGGTCGTCCCACTTATCTTGACAATCTGCTAATTGACACGATACCCCTGGTGGCAACAGTTGCCGTAATACCCGATAGCTGGGAGTTTGAACCGGTGCATTATGGCGAATCATCACAAGAGAAAATCTTTACCATTACAAATACCGGTCTGGGGACCCTGGTGATCAACCCTTCAGATATATTCATTACCGGACCCGATGCAACTGACTTTACGCTCAATAATCTTACCCAGCCCGTTGAACTGGAAATCAACGAAACCGCTACCGTTGGGGTTATTTTCACACCCGAACTTGAGGGAGATAAAGTGGCATCAATAATGGTTCAGGATTTTGAAGTACCACTATCAGGCAACAGTTATAACCCCAATATTACTTCGCTTCCCCACCACGAAGATTTTAATGATGTAACGCCCCCTGCCCTGCCCTTCGGATGGACAAGTTATCTGGAAACCACCTCGGGACAAGCCACCGTTCAGACATCCAATCTCATGAATCCCAATTCTCCTCCCTATCATATAAGGTTCGGTAACTTTATCGATGCCAATGCCAATCTCATCCTCATTACCCCTGAGATTGAATTTGACCTGAGCCTGCTAAGGTTAGGTTTTTATGCCAAGGTAAATACTACCGGAGCCACAACCATGGAGGTTGGAACCTGGGATCCGGAAGTGACCAATAGTTTTACCCCGCTTGCATCAGTTTTGCTAACAACAGATTACACCTACTATTTTTTCGAGTTTGAAGATTATGACGGAGATGCAGTACACTTTGCATTCCGTCCTGTATTTGACGCTACCTACCGTTGGGTAGCACTGGATGATTTTTCACTAAACTTCGCTCCGCAGGTACCCATATTAACAATAACACCCAACTCATATTCTTTTGAGCCGCTTCAGGCCGGCACGCAATCGGCACCTCAACAATTTACACTTTCCAATGCCGGCGGTGATACACTGGTAATAACTCCATCTGATATCAGCATTTCCGGACCCGATGCAGATGACTTTATACTTGAAAAAATTACAGAAGAAGTACACCTGGCTGCAGGAGAAACAGCTCATATAAATATAACTTTTTCGCCGGCTGAAGTGGGCGACAAACAGGCCACACTGCAGGTAAAAAGCACTGAAGTACCCATTGATGGCCAGGCTTTTGATGCTACCATAACTGATTTCCCGTGGCAGGAAGATTTTTCAGGACTCGGCACCGGAGAGATCCCTTTCGGCTGGCTCAGAGACAGCCAGAACTGGGGCGTTTCCCTTACTGATAATGCCGGCGGGCAGTCGCCCGAAATGCGCTTTCATTTTGTTCCTGTATTGAATGGGGCTTTTTACCTTCAAACCCCTCTGATTAACACCGCTGGTTTTCAAACGTTGGATCTTTCTTTCCGGCATATGGTAAACAACTATTCCGAACCGGGCATTTATACCCTCAGAGTTGTCACCCTGGCGGGTGATGAAGAATACCATGTGCATGAGTGGGTAGATCCGGATGATACGCCGGCGCAGGAATTTTCCATCCGCCTGACGGCCGCCGACCATAGTATTGGAGCTGAAGATCTGCGCATTGCTTTTGTTTTTGATGGAGCCACCGAAGATATAAATCATTGGTTTATTGATGACATTTTACTGCACCATGTGCCTGAATATTACACTGCAACTTTTGTGGTAAGCGATGAGGATGGCAACGAAATCACCGATGCAGTAATCACTTTCAATGGAAATGAAGCAGCTGCCGGTGTTTATGTATTTGAAGATCTCGAAGCTGGTGTTTATAATTATTCCGTAAGTCGGGCAGGTTTCTTCGATTTTTCAGACCAGGTGGAGATTACAGAGCAGGATGTATTTGTAGAAGTGATATTGGAAAAAGATGATACGTCAGTTTCTGTATTACAGCCTGGCCAACTGTCTGTTTATCCCAATCCGGCAAGCAATAGCATTACTATCAGCGCAAAGGATATAATTAAGGAGGTAAGTCTGATGAATATTTCAGGGCAGGTGGTTGCTACTATTCATCCCAATACTGAAAAATGTGAATTAGATGTTTCTGGACTTTCTGAAGGTATTTACTTTTTATGGATTCTTGATAGGCATGGTTTTGCGGTGAGAAAGGTACAGGTGGTAAGGTAATTAATAAGAGATACCTGTTTTGTAAAATACCAAAACATATTTTTGCATGGCTTTTTGAAGCAAATATTCCTTTTATCTTTGCTCAAAAAGTCCATGCAGCATAATCCGCAAATCCTTCTGGAAATAACAACCACAAAAATGCCCTTCGGCAAATACAAAGGGACATTGCTGTACCAATTGCCGGTTTCATATCTTGAATGGTTTCAGCGGCAGGGTTTCCCCAAAGGAAAATTGGGAGATCAGTTGCAAACCATTTATGAGATTAAGATCAACGGACTGGAACATCTTTTAAAGCCATTACTGGAAAGAAAAAAATAATTCAGACTAATGAATCCTGCCACCATCAGCGAGATCAAAAAAGCCCTGTCCACCTTAAATAAAGATGAGATTGCTGAAATGTGTCTCCGCCTGGCAAAATATCGCAAAGAAAATAAGGAGCTGCTTACTTATCTTATCTTCGAAGCTGATGATCAGGCAATTTTTATAAAGCATGTAAAAGAAGAGATAGATCATCAATTCAGGCAAATGAATCATAGCAATATTTACCTGGCCAAAAAGACCATACGAAAGGTTTTGCGCAATACTGATAAATACATAAAATTTGCAGCATCAAAACAGGTTGAAGTGGAACTCCTCATGTACTTTTGCAAAAGTCTGAAGGATAGCGGCCTTCCCTGGCAAAAACACCCTGTGACATTCAATATTTTTGACAGGCAGATTAAAAAGATTGAAAAGGCCATTCAATCCCTCCATGAAGACCTTCAACATGATTACGGACAGGAGCTTGAAATACTTCTGAAAGATTAACCCCCTTATTGTATCAGGAACATTTCCTGAGACACAAGACTTTCATCATTAGCCAGGTCCAAAACTCCAAGAAATAGTAAACGTGACACATCTCTCATGATATCCGGCAAGACGACCTTTATTCCTGGGATCTGTAAGTTCATAAACATATGACATTACCTGATCGCTGGTTATACTTTCAAGTAAAGTTCTTTTTAGTACTTCATTATCTGCTGAAGAGGTTTGAGGCCAGAAAAATCCAAGGGTAAAAAAGGGGACCAAAACAAGTCGAAATAAACGCATATAGTTAAAATTAAAACTATTATCGAAATAAAACAGACTATTTCAGGAAAGCAAAAAGATATTTTTAAAAAAGAAGTTGAAAAAGAAAATTATGCCAATTTAACCTTTAAGGAAAAGCTCTTATAATTTCCCATCATAGAATAATGTGGTATAATGAAAAAGCTTGATTCAGCCTTTCAGGTAAAATAAATCTGCGTTGCACCCCATCTGCGCTATCAGCGTTCTAAAATCTTACATTAATACAAACCAAATTGATTTATATTTACAAGGGCCAAACATTAAGACAATAAACACCTGAATTTGCTTCAGAACCTTATTACCTTAGTAACTTGGGTTGCAACTTCAAAATTTAACCTTATTACCTTATTTTATTTATAAAAATGTTACACGATAAAAGATTGAATAAGGTAATAAGGTTCGAAATGATTTCTATTAATCCTAATTACTAAGGTAATAAGGTTAAAATTGAAATACAGAATCAGATTTTAATGCTTTGACCTTGTCATATTTACCAAACAGGATGTTGAATTAAATAATTTCCATTAATTTTGAAACTTTGTGTCAGATATTTTTCCAAATCAGTAATATCATACTCAATATCATTCAAAAAACTTTTAAAAGCCCAAACCAATGAAAAAAATCACAGGATTATTGCTTAGTTTTATTATTCTGGTAGCTTGCGAGGCACCGGAAAAAGACAACCCGTTTTTTTCGGAGTACACCACACCTTTTGGAGTTCCTCCGTTTCATCTGATAGAGAACACACATTTTCTACCGGCCTTCAAAGAGGGGATCGTAGAGCAGGAAGCTGAAATTGATGCAATTATCAACAATCCCGAACCCCCAACCTTTGAAAACACAATTGCAGCCCTGGATTACAGTGGAATGCTGATTAACCGGGTTAGCCTGGTTTTTTACAACTATCTGTCAGCCAATACATCAGATGAACTGCAAAAAATTGCAGAAGAGGTTGCACCCATGATGTCAGCTCATAGTGACAATATCAACCTGAACATGGATTTGTTTGCCAGGATCCAGGCTGTTCATGCACAAAAAGATCAGCTCGCATTAAATGAGGAGCAGGAGATGTTGCTTGATGAAACTTACAAGAGCTTTGTAAGAAACGGTGCAGCACTTCCCGAAGAAAAACAGGAACGCTTCCGTGAGATTAACCAGGAATTATCAACCCTTACACTTCAATTCAGCCAGAATGTACTTGATGATGTCAATACCTGGAAAATGTTCATCGACAATGAAGAAGACCTCGCCGGACTTCCCCGGTCTGCCAGGGAAGCAGCAGCAGAAGCGGCAGCTGCAGCGGAAAGGGAAGGTGAATGGAAGTTTACACTTCAAAACCCCAGTGTTATGCCTTTCCTGTCTTATGCTGATAATCGCGATTTACGCGAAAAGGTGAATCTTGCTTACATAAGCCGTGGCAATTTTGACAATGAAAACAACAACCAGCAGATCATCAACAGGATAATAGAGCTTCGTATTGAGCGCTCGCAAATGCTCGGACAAGAACATTATGCCGAATTTGCGCTTCAGACCCGTATGGCAGGAGATATTGAAACTGTAAAGACTTTCCTCATGGAACTCTGGGAACCCGCACTTCAAATTGCACATGAAGAAGCCGACATGCTTCAGGAGCAGATCTACGCTGATGGTTTTGATTTCGATTTGAAATTCTGGGACTGGAGATATTATGCTGAGAGGGTTCGCAAAGAAAAGTTTGATATTGACGAGGGTGAAATAAGTGAGTATTTCGAAATCAATAATGTACGCGATGGTATTTTTATGATTGTTGAAAAACTCTGGGGATTGCAGTTTATTCAAAGGGAGGATGTGCCTGTTTATCACCCCGATGCCACTGCATGGGAGGTGCTCGAGGCCGATGGTACCCACCTGGGAATTCTATACATGGATATGCACCCCAGGGCAAGCAAACGTGGTGGTGCCTGGATGAGTAGTTATCGCAGGCAATTTATTGATCAAGACGGAAGATTCGTTCATCCGGTTGTTACCATTGTATGTAATTTCACAGCCCCCACGGCAGGCCAGCCTGCTTTACTCACTTTTGATGAAATGAGAACGTTCTTCCATGAGTTTGGTCATGCTTTGCACGGACTTATGGCAAATACTCATTATATCGGCCTATCCGGAACTTCTGTACCCTGGGATTTTGTTGAACTTCCCTCACAGGTAATGGAAAACTGGGCAAGACACCCTGATGTTCTGAAAATGTTTGCCGTCCATTATGAAACCGGCGAAACCATCCCCGATGAACTTATTGAAAGGATCATGGCCAGTGGCAACTTTAACCAGGGTTTTGCAACTGTAGAGTTCCTTGCTTCTGCACACCTTGATGTGGAATACCACACACTTACCAGTTACGAACCTTTTACAATCGAAGAGTTTGAGAAGCAGGTTATGCAAAAATATAACATGATGGATGAGATTTATTTCCGTCATGGCAGTACACACTTTATGCATATTTTCCCACTTGCATACTCAGCCGGTTATTACAGCTATATCTGGGCGGGAGTATTGGATGCCGACGCATTCGAAGCTTTCGTTGAAACAGGAGATTTGTTCCATCAGGAAACAGCACAACGGTTCCGTGAGGAAATTCTTGAAAGAGGCGGAACCCGTGATGCCATGGAGATGTATGTGAACTTCCGCGGACACGAGCCTGATATTGAGCCATTGCTAAGGCAAAGAGGACTAATCAGATAATACCCTTTTATAAATATAAAAAACCGGAACCATTTTTATGATTCCGGTTTTTTATTTTCTACCTTTTTGCAATCAACCCTGCAACCATCTGCCCCGAAATAATAGAAGGCGGCATTCCCGGTCCGGGAGATGTTAATTGCCCGGTATAATAAAGGTTGGAAATCTTTTTGTGATGAATCCTGGGTTTCAGGATAGCCGTTTGCTTCAAAGTATTGGCCAGGCCATAGGCATTCCCCTTAAACGCATTGTAGTCGCTTACAAAATCATTTAAACAGAATGATCTTTTATACACGATATGCTCACGAATATCAACTCCAAGGATGTGTTGCATACGATCGCACATCACATCAAAATATTTTTCGCGGAGTTCTTCACTGTCTTCTATTCCCGGAGCTAGAGGCATCAGCATAAAAACATTTTCTTTCCCTTCCGGGGCAACTGAAGAATCCGTTTTGGAAGGGCAGGAAATATAAAAAAGGGGGTCAGTTGGCCATGCTGGTTCGGTGTATATCTCTTTGGCGTGCAGATCAAAATCGCGGTCAAAGAAAAGATTATGATGCTCCAGTCCGTCGATTTTCTTGTTAAGTCCAAGATAAAACAGCAGTGAACTGGGGGCCATGGTTCGTTTATCCCAGTAAGATTCAGAATAGCTTCTGAATTCTTTGGGTAACAGATGCTGTTCAACATGATGATAATCGGCACCCGCCACAATATAATCAAACTCATAACTACCTTTGGATGTGGTGAAACCGCTGGCTTTCTTACCCTTTACTTCAATACTTTGGACAGGTTCATCGATATGAAACTCTACACCAAGCTCTTTGGCAAGGCTCACAAACCCTTCAATGATCTTGTGCATACCACCCATGGGGTACCAGGTACCTCCCACAAGATCGGCATGATTCATCAGGCTGTAGAGAGCCGGTGTATTTTCGGGGGTTGCGCCGAGGAATAAAACAGGGAATTTTAGTATCTCACGAAGTTTTTCGTTTTTGAATAGCTTTTCTATCTGTGAAGAAATAGATGTGAGCATCTGAAGCCTGAAAGCGCTTTTCAGAACCCTTATATCTGCGAATTCGGTAAGTGAAAGGCCCGGCTTCCAGACAAACTCTTCCATTCCTACTTTATACTTGTATTCAGCTTCGGCGAGAAATTTCCGGAGACTTTTGCTGCTACCCGGTTCAATCGTTTCAAAAAGTTCTTCAAGCTCATTGTAGTTAGCCGGCATGGAAACGATATCATCCTTCCCAAAAACAACATTATAAGACGGATCAAGCCTTACCAGTTCGTAATAATCGGATGTCGATTTCCCGAATGCATTGAAGAAGTTTTCAAACACCTCGGGCATCCAGTACCAGGAGGGGCCCATATCGAACATAAAACCCTGTTCTTCAAATTTTCGGGCTCTTCCACCCAGACCTTCGTTTTTTTCAAAAACTTTTACCTTAAATCCCTCTTTGGCCAGGCTGCAGGCTGCAGCCAGTCCGGAAAATCCGGAGCCAATAATACCTGCTGTCTTCAAAATATTACAATTAAGTGATAATCAAATGCTTTTTGAAAATTAGAAACATTTGGTTTTGTGAAATGTTTGGTTTGCGGTTAAAAAATCCTATACCTGGATTAATAAGTTATACTAAGCTGCGTTTAGCCGTTTATGGAATTCAGAAAAACAGGGTTAATCCCTTATCATTTGGTTTACCGCCACGAGCGGAAGAACTTTTCTTCTCCTGGTTCATAACTTTTGAAATCTCCGCTTCCAGCATTTTTCTGTATTGACCCAGCATAAATCTCCGAAATATCTCAATATTATTTGATTTTCTGGTATCAACAAGGGCTTTTATATAATCCGTCTTATCTTGTTTAAATACATTGCAAAGTGGCAGAGAATGATAAAATTGAATAAAATTCATTACAAGACGGGATACCCTGCCATTGCCATCTTCAAAAGGATGAATTGAAAGGAGATTAAAATGAGCATCAAAAGATAAGATCAAAGCTTCTTCTTTATTTATTTCCTGAGAGATGGCTGTATTCAATTCACTGCAAAATTGTTGGATTAGTTGAGGTACTTTGGAGAAATCAACGAATCGCGTTTCACCGGCATAAACATTCAGCAGGCGAAAATCACCCTTACTGGTATCGAAAGTTCCATTTATAGTATTGTGAACATTTCCGGTGCTTCTCATTACCCTTGCTGCGATTTGCCTGAGAAGATCAGTTGTAAAAGGTGTCTTTTCCTTTGCAGCATTCTTAACAAAAAGTAATGCATTGTAATGATCTGTTTGCATTTGATGATGCAACAATGGTTTGCCTTTGGCAGTAAGTCCCTCATCAAGTAAAAGCTGGGTTTCAATTTCGGTAAGAGATGCGCCTTCAATACTGGTTGAATGATGAACTATTGAATAAAGGTTATATTTTTCCCAGTCAATGGCTTGCTGAATTTCAAGTTCATCATATCTTTTCAGAAGTTGCATTATATTTCTCAGTTCTTCTTCCATGATTTTCACTCCCGGTGTTTAAAAAATCTGTAAAATATAAATATTCTTGATATGGGTGTAACAATCAAACTATTTTAGATTAAAACTCTATCTTAAAATAATTTACTATAAATCACAAAGATACAACAAGGTGTAATATAAAGGAAGATTAACCGACCATTACAACACAGTTGAAACTACTTCTGTAAAGATTGATTCTAATGGACATCCAGCCCATGCCGCATATAGATAAGATGCTCCAGGGTTTTGAGTATCTCTTCCATGTATTCATTTACGGCCTTTACACTTCCGGGCAGGGTATAAACCAGGCTATCTGCCATAATGCCGGCTACCCCCCTGCTTAGCAAAGCGTTGGGTTTGCTGGCACCATATTTCACACGAATCATTTCCATTATGCCGGGTATTTCCTTATCCAGCATGGGCTTCACGGTTTCTACTGTAATATCGCGCGGTCCTATTCCCGTTCCCCCTGTGGTAATGATCACATCAATTTCTTCATAGGTGGCTTTCTCCATAACCACTGAAAGACTGGCAGCATCATCGGGAATGATTATAGTTTCCACTTCAATATTACGGGGGCGTTTATCAAAATGGTCATTAAGGATCTGTACAATTCGCGGACCGCTGCGATCTTCGTATTGCCCCTTGCTGGCCCGGTCACTTAATGTAACCACCTGGAAACGTATCACACGAGGCACATATTCCAGAATATCGCCCGGTCTGACAGAGCCTTGCCTGATTACCCGGGCAAAGATCCCCTCCTTGGGCATAACACAATTGCCCACCTCTTTGAAAATGGCACAACTGCTGCCGTGGCATTCCTTGCCGATCTGGGTGATTTCAAGTTCCACGTTTTCTCCTACAAAGCGATCAAGTGGAGATGTTTTAACCAGTTCAATGCCTTCGGTGGTAAGGTTTTCGGCAAATTCGCCGAATGCCAGCCGGCGGCCTGCCTGCACAGAGAAGCGATCAAAGCTTTCTTTGCCCAAAAGGCTTACCTGTCGGTGCCATGGGCCGCTGTGGGCATCATCCATTACGCCATTGTGATTGAGAGTAATCTCCTCAACGGGCTTTTTTACTGTTCCTTTTTGTTCGGAAATATTTACTGATAGGATTTTTATTTGTTGAGCCATATGTTTTTTTTATAGAACTTATAGAACGCTGATTACGCTGATGATTATGATTTTTATGATTTAATTTTTAAAAACAAATTACAATATGAAGATTTATTTAGTTCTGTATTTATCTGAGAAGACTTTTCGTTTAAATTGAGGCGTTTTCCCGAAATTGAGCAGTAATCCTACTTCAATTTCTGTGGCTTTCAGATAATTAATAAGCTGTAATTCATGCTCCTCACATAAAGATTCTGCTGCTTTAAATTCAACTATTACCTTGTTCTCAACAACTAAATCTGCGAAATAATAGCCTACCCTGTTTTCATAATAAAAAACATCAACTTGTTTTTGTTTTTCAACAAACAGGTCCATGGATGTCAATTCCAAAACCATAGCATTTTCGTAAACCTTTTCTAAAAAACCATAACCCAGCTTATTATATACCTTAAAAAATGCTTTTATGATTTTCTCTGTTAAATCGGAATGTTTATAATTATGAACATCAAATAAATCCATAGAGGTTTTGGGGTTTTTATGGAACGCTGATGACGCGGATTGTTATGATTTTATAAGATTCAATTATTAAAAGCAATGTAAAACATAGATAACTATTTATTCTTTTTTTTATGGAACGCTGATGACGCGGATTGGCATGATTGGTTATGATTTATTTCATAGCAAAGATAAACATGCGCATTTTTTTTACTCTGAATTTATCAGTGAAAACTTTTTGTTTGATATCCTGGGTCTATTAAAAGATTTACAACAAATAAAATATCAGAGATCATCATAAAAATCAGCGTCATCTGCGTTCCATCCCATCAGCGATCATCATAA
>REDJ01000090.1 GCA_007693555.1 Bacteroidota bacterium | reverse complement strand
GGGCGATCAGGCAATAATCCCGGCACACCATTTACAAAACATGTATGTAGATTTGTTACGCCTGTAAAGGGATCTGGAGTGTAACCGCTACGCGGTAAAAGGAACAGGGAACACCATTTTTTTCTACAATAATTAAACCGCTACGCGGTAATAACAGGAATACCAATCTTTTGCCTGTAGGGCATCAATTATTGTAGATTCAGATATCCGGAATGTTTTTTTATACCCTGCAGGGGTTAAATTATAAAATGAATTACTGTGTCAACGTAGTATTAATGTCCGGTTAAAAAAAGTTTCGTCCCTTATATTACAGGACTTTAGGTGATTCCTTAACTATTTTATTACGAATACCTTGCCTATTACGGGACTATCTCGTTAGGGATTAAGATATTGGTAGAAAAATGTAAGCCTTCAACTTTATAAGTCCTTTAGAGACGAGATAGAATCAGAGTTTGCGGAGTACTCATGCGTTTTTATTGACAAAAATGTTTAATTTATTGGATTCATTCACACATTACCATGTTGTTTAAATCTGCTTTCATTTGCGGGAACCTTGTGAGATAACAAAACAATAGCAGTAAATTTGTGAAAAAGATGGCAAATCCATTCAGGTAATATGCCAGCTGTACGTGACTATGAAACTACATGCCCAGATTGTACGCCAATCCCGCATATCAGAAAAGGATCGGGAAAACATGATTCAACTCTACCGCCGTTACTACGACAATGTGGAGGAATCAATTTTTTATGCCGACCTGCAGAGAAAATCATGGGTAATCTGGGTGAAAGAAGATGGAGACCGTCTCATGGGCTTTTCCAATATCGAGATCATTACATTGCCGGTGGAAGGGGAAAAGCATAAGTTCCTTTTCAGCGGCGATACCATCATTACAGAAGAAGCACGTTATCCGGCATTGCTTAGCGCAGCATTTATTAGGTTTACCGATGAGCTGCTGAAATCCCGTGAGAGAACACCTGTTTACTGGTTTCTTATCACCAAAGGCTTCAGGACTTACCGGTTTCTTCCCATGTACTTCAATAAATACTACCCTTGTATTGCAGAGGATTTCCCGGTATCAGAAAAGATAGTGCTCGACACCATTGCCCGGCACAAATTTGGAGAACTATACCAAAGCGAAAAACTGATCATACCCCACACACAAACCAAAGACCGACTGAAAGCAGGCCATGCAATGATTCCCCAAGGCAGGCTTCAAAATCCCCATGTTCGGTTTTTTGCAGATAAAAACCCGGGCCACACGGATGGTGATGAACTTTGTTGTATCACCAGAATATCTCACGAAAACGTTACTCCACTTTATTACAAAACCGGGCGATCAGGAGTAAGCATCTCATGGGTTACCTGAACACTGCACAAACATATTCACTCAAAGTTTACTCAGATTAAAAAGAAAGGAACCACAGACAACCACCTCAAACACCCGGAAACCATGTATCGCATAATTGCCATCAACCTGCTCATGTTTCTTTTCTGCATGAAACAGTACATTCTGTTTTGGTTATCTGTCCCTTTCTACAGGATAATCCAAAACCAGAAATGGCGCAAGATCATTGCTGAAAACAAAGAAACAGAATATCTGCGCAATGTCCTTCAGAGAAATAAACCCGGGGATTTGCCCCTAAGTACCTACGAAGATTACCATCATTACATTTCTTCTCTCACTCACAGGAGCAGGTCGGTGCTAACCCATGATGAGATATTGCTCCTTGAGCCCACATCGGGCACGACTTCGGCCACAAAACTGATCCCTTACACCAAAGGGCTGCAGAAGGAGTTCAACCACGCCATAAGGGTATGGGTGGCCGGTCTGTATGTATTGAAGCCAGGGCTTATTGGAACTACCCAGTACTGGGCTATCAGTCCGAAAAGCACATCTCATGATAAAACCGCGGCTGTACCAGTGGGGTTTGCCAGCGACAGCCAGTATCTTGGCGGACAACAGGGTCGTATGATGGAAAACATCCTTTCTCTGCCGCCGCAGGTGCAGCAGGTAAGCAGCCATGCATCATGGCTGTGGTACACATGCCGGTATCTGCTCAGCGATCATTACCTGGGCCTGATTTCGGTATGGCATCCATCTTTTCTGCTGCTTATCACCACTTTCATTGAAGAAAACTTCGACGGGCTCATCTTGTCAATAGAGACAGGAAGCATACCTGCCAAAGTAGAAAAACAACCCTCACTTCCGCTGAAGCCCCATGCACAGCGTGCAAAGTACCTGAAAGAAACAAAGGGTAAGATTGGCAAAATCCACTTCCCTGCTCTATGGCCCAGGTTGCAAATCATCAGCTGCTGGGCCGATAATTCTGATGACATTTCCCTGAAAGAGGTGAAAGCCCTTTTTCCGGGGATTACCATCCAGCCCAAAGGTATTATTGCCACCGAGGGAATTATCTCGTTTCCCCTGGGAAAACGTTCGGGAGTGGCGGCCTTCATGTCGCATCATCTTGAATTTATACAAATCGGGACCGAAAAATTAAAAAAGCTGCATGAAGTGGAAACCGGTGGAATTTACGAGCCCGTAATTACCACCTCGGGTGGATTGTACCGATATCGCATGAACGACCAGGTGCAGATAACCAGAAAACTCGCTGGAATTTTGCCCACCATGCGTTTTTTGGGTAAACGAGACATGGTTTCCGACATAAGGGGTGAAAAAGTAAGCCTGTTGCAGGCGCAGGAAATAAGAAGCCACTGGCAGAGCAGGGGAGTGGAGCCAGACTTTTTTATGCTTTCGCCGGTAGAAGATGGAAAGAATGCATTTTACGTGTGCTATGTGTATTCAAGCAAGCCTGAAAAAATAATCGATACATACCGGAAGCTTACCATAAAAGCAGAGGAAATCCTGTCGTCCAATTTTTATTACGCCCATGCACGCAAATTAGGGCAGCTAAAGGAGTTGCGGATTTTTCTTCTCTCTCATGATCCTACCCGGGAAATCTTACGAATACAGGAAAAAAGAGGCACAAAACTAGGGGATATAAAAATCATGGAACTGAGCAGGCATACGCAATGGCATACCCATTTTAAGGGGAGGTTTTTATGATCCTAATGGAGTAGAATGGATTTTTGCCCCAATTGCAGCTGCGGGGAGAGTAAAGCAGAACATAGCGAATCGATTTTTGAAAACCTATAAAAGGAACAACCAGTGAATAATAAGGAGCTTTCTTATATATACTATTTCAAAGCCTTGTCCAGGTTATATGCTGCACTGATCAATGAAAGGTGAGTAAATGCCTGGGGAAAATTACCTAAGGCTTCACCATGTGGCCCTGTTTCTTCGGCATATAATCCCAGATGATTGGCATACGTAAGCATTTGTTCAAACATCAGACGGGCTTTCTCCAGTTTCTTTTTATCTTTGCGGCCTGCACGGGTTAAGGCTTCAACCAGCCAGAAGGTACAGATATTAAATGTACCTTCTTCTCCTCTGAGGCCATCATCAGTTTCTTTTACATTGTAGCGGTAAACCAGACTGTCGGAGACCAATCCCCCTTCTTCAGGATCTTTCAGGGTAGCTTCTAAAGTGCTTAAAATACGCTTGTCGGTAGGAGAAACAAAAAAGGTCAGGGGCATCATCAAATTGGCGGCATCCAAAGTAGAACTTCCATAATACTGAACAAAGGATTGTTTTTCCTGGTTCCATCCTTTTTCCATGATTTCCTCAAAGATTTTATCCCGTTGTTCTATCCAGTAGGTTCTGTCAGCAGGAAAAGACCGCTTTTCTGACAGGCGCAGGGCACGGTCAAGAGCCACCCAGCACATAAGTTTGGAGTAAACAAAATGTTGCTTTCCGCCGCGCACTTCCCATATTCCCTCATCTTTTTTGTTCCAGTTAGCAGCTACCCAGTTTACCAGTTTTCGTAATTGTGTCCAAAGGTCATAAGAAATAGCACTACCGTATTTATTGTAAAGGTAAACGGCATCCATTAACTCACCGTAAATGTCTAATTGAAGTTGTTTGTGGGCACCGTTTCCTATACGAACCGGCTCTGATTTTTTATACCCCTCCAAATGATTCAGGCTCATTTCATCCAGGTCATGCCTGCCATCAATCCCATACATAAGCTGCAGAGAACCATCCGGATTGAGTTCATGACATCTTTCATCAATCCACTGCATGAAATGTTCAGCTTCTTCAGTAAAACCGATGCGCATCAGAGCATACAGGGTAAATGCGGCATCTCTGATCCAGGTATAGCGGTAATCCCAGTTTCTTTCTCCTCCAATGCTCTCGGGCAGGCTGCATGTAGGGGCAGCCACAATAGCTCCGGTAGGTGCAAAAGTTAACAGTTTCAGGGTAAGAGCCGAGCGTATCACTGTTTCACGCCATCGCCCCTTGTATGTGCATAGCTCAACCCATCGATTCCAGTAATCAATGGTATCTACGAGCCCTTCGTAAGCTACGTTATCAGCAAAGCAACTTTCACAGCCTTCTTTGGCAGCAAGCTCTTTGATGACAAAATTGGCCGTATCACCGCATTTCATTTCTATCTCTGCAACAACACCTGTTCCTTCTTGTTTCAGGGGTACTGAAGTAGCCAATCCCAGGTTAAGAATCTCAGAATAGAAGCCGGCACCATGGGAGTTTAGAATCACCTTGTGTGTGTCACGGGCATAATTAAATGACGGGAAGCATTCTACCCGGATTTTCATTTTACCGCGTATCATTTTTACCCAGCGTACCAGCCTGTTTTCATTGTTGCCTATTTTGGTTTTTCCCACGGGCATGTAGTCCACCACCTCGCAAACTCCATCTTTGCTCATGAAACGGGTTATCAATACATTAGTATCAGGCCAGTAAAACTGTTTTTTGGTAAGGTTATCCTTAAGGGGGGTAATTTTAAAATAGCCCCCATTGTTTTCATCCAGGATACCTGCGAAAATGCTTGGTGAATCAAAATGCGGATAACACATCCAGTCGATGGATCCATCTGTTCCTACCAGTGCACTAGTAAGCATGTTTCCTATAATGCCGTAATTTTCAATTTGTTGATATGCCATAATGTATAAGTAAAGGGAAGGAGTTAGAATAGTTAATCTTCGCATTTTTATAGATACCTGTCTGCCCATCCGGCTATTACTTTTCCGGCATAGTGAGAATCTTTGGAGTTGCTTAGAAGATGGTCTGCTCCATCCATGGAGATATAGCTTTTGGGGTGACGGGCAGCTTTATAAATGTCTTCTGCCTGTTTTATACTCACAATAGTATCCTGCGGTGAATGAAGGATAATTAAAGGCTTTCGAAGATTTTTCAATACCTCGTCCATGTTTTTGGATTGTATATCCTGCAAAAACTGTTTGGACACGTTAAAAGGTCTGCCTCCGATAGAAATACGGGCTGAACCATATTTTTCGATATCTTCTATTCCGCCTTGCAAAAGATGCTTAACATGAGCCGGGGATGAAGGTGCTCCGATAACGGCAACGGCTTTTACGGATGTAATTTCTGCCGCAGCGAAAATAACCGCAGCTCCACCCAGTGAGTGACCAATGAGCAAAGAAGGAGACTCGTATTCATTCTCCAGAAATTTAGCTGCTTCTATGAGATCCTGCACGTTGGATGAAAAATTGGTGTCAGCAAATTCTCCTTCACTTTCGCCCAGGCCGGTAAAATCGAATCTTAAAGCAGCAATGCCATATTCATTGAGTGATCGCGAAATATTTCGTACCGCAGAAAGGTTTTTGTTGCAGGTAAAACAATGGGCAAACAGGGCGTAATGCTTTACGGTTTCCTTATCCGGTAATTCGAGCCGGGCGGAAAGGGTTTGCCCGTTAGAGTTTTGGAATTTAATTTTTTTTGAGCTCATGTAGCTGTTGTTTTATTGATGGTGTATTTCTCTTATAATTTTTCCAAAGCCTCCAAGATATCCTTCACTGATGAACGCTTTTTGTAATCCGGGTCGAATTGGCGCCAGGCTATTTTTCCATCTTGTCCAATAATGTAAGTTGCCGGAATGGGCAGTTGCTGAGAGTCATCGGAATGGGCTTCCTTCAGGTT
>REDJ01000178.1 GCA_007693555.1 Bacteroidota bacterium | reverse complement strand
CAGATGGCACATTGTCCGAATTAGTGGTTGAAGAGTTTAGCCGTTTGGGGAGGAATACAGGTGATATCATTCAAACACTTGAATGGCTCGAAGAACATCAGGTTAATGTATTTGTGCGTAATATCGGGCTGCAAAGTCGCCCCAATGGTGAAAAGAATCTAATCTGGAAGATGATATCCTCCATTATGAGTTCGCTTTATGAGATGGAGTTGGATAATATAAAAGAGAGAACCGCCATGGGCAGGATGGTTTATGTACAGAATGGCGGCAGACTAGGCAGACCCGAAAACACAAATGAAAGTGATAAGAAATTCCTTGATAAAGAAAAGACCCAGGATATCATTAAGTACCTCAATAAAAACAGAACCGTTAGAGAAATTTGCAAGATTTTGGGCACAAGTAACAAGACTGTTTTGAAAGCCAAACGTATTGGTGAGAAATATGGTTTGATTTCAATTACTAATGCCGCATAACCCTATTGTCCAATAATCATGAATTCCAGAAAAAGGTGGTAGCGTTTTTTGTCGGTGGGTGGTATCATTATGAGGTGGTGATGAAATTGGGTTATAATTTTTCATAATCCTGACTTTCCCGAACTATTTCCTTTAGAGAATTTTCTCGTGTAGGACATACATTTCCCTGCAGAACAGGGTTGTTTTGTATCAATTTGTATATCCGTTTGTTAGAAAACACCCCCTGAACCAGAGGCATATATGGCATTTTATTGCAAGTACTCCAGGGATAACAAAGGATTTTTGCATCAATTTGTTTTCAAAAATTTAAAGAACAGTATTTATAAAAGAAAATACTAAGGCAATGAGACGTGAACTTACTACCGATGAAAAACAGCGACTACAAAATATAGGTGGATATACCGGACTATGCTGACCCCCCTATTCCAACATAAAAATGGCCTTAAAAACTGTCTGCCATTCCGGCGGATGTTGACCCCCCTTGGATAAATGAAAGGGATTGGTTCCGGACCATATTGACCCCCTCACTGGGAGGTTAAATGGGATTTATACCGGACTATATTGACCCCCCTCTTAAGGGATTTATGGTTAAAATTCCGGAGCATGTTGACCCCCCTTCGGCTGGTTTTGGTTTCTTAGTGGAAAATATTCACCCACTAAAAAAGAACGAAGATGGCAGGAAAACCAAAACCTATGAGTCAGATAAAACAACTTTTACGACTTCACCAGCAAGGCAATAGCATCAAGTCTATTGCCAGGAAAACTGGTTTGAGTAGAAACACAGTCAAGGCATACTTAAACAAGCTTAGGGGCCTTAAAATGGACATTCCTGCTCTTTTAGAGCTTGAAGATCCTGTTTTGGAAGCAAAGTTTCATGCGGGTAATCCTGCTTACAAAGACCCCCGTTATGATCAACTGAAGTCTCGTCTGGATTATTTTGCCAAAGAGCTTACCACCGGTGTAGGCATCACAAAACACCTTCTTTGGGAAGAGTATCGTGAGGCGGTATCTCCGGCCTATGGCTATTCCCAGTTTTGCTACCACCTCTCGCAGTACATGCTGGCCCGCAAGCCCTCAATGGTTGTTCCCCACAAGCCGGCGGACCAGCTATATATGGATTTTGCCGGCAAAACCATGTCATACACAGACCCTGCAACCGGTGAGGTGATCCCTTGCCAGGTATTTGTGGCCTGTTTGCCTTATTCCGACTATGCCTTTGCAATGGCCGTTCCCAGCCAAACCCTCAGTGACTTTATCTACGCCCTGGGCTGTTGCCTGCAAGATCTTGGGGGTGTTCCAGCTGCTTTGGTACCGGATAACATGAAGTCTGCCGTAACCAAAGCCAATAGGTATGAACCAGACATTAACCGTGCGATGGAGGATTTTGCCAATCATTATGGTTGTGTTGTTATACCAGCCCGTGCTGCCCACCCCAAAGACAAAGCCCTGGTTGAAAATGGGGTCCGGCTGATATACAATCGTGTGTATGCCCGCTTGCGCAAGCAACAGTTTTTTGATTTATCCTCGCTGAATAAAGCCATCCGGGAGAAGGTAAAAAGACACAACCAAACCCGCATGCAACAAAAGCCCTATAGCCGGGAGGAATGCTTTTTGGCAGAGGAAAAACATTTGTTAAGCCTGCTCCCCGATACCACATATGAGATCAAGCACTATAAAGAGCTTAAGGTTGCAAAAAACAACCATGTTCTGATCTGGCACGATCAGCACTATTACAGCGCCCCTTACCAGCTGATCGGAACCAAGGTCAAGGTGGTGCTCACCCGCAGTATGGTGCGCATCTACTCCAGGGGCCAACTGGTAGCTTCACACGTAAGGAATTACCAGAGAGGGAAGTATACCACGGTAAAAGAGCACCTGTGTTCACACCACCAGCATTACCTGAGCCGCAGTCCGGAGTATTACAAGAAAAAAGCCAGGGCCTACTCGCAGACCCTTTTTCACCTTTTTGAACTGATTTTCGCACAAGACCGACATCCTGAACAATTATACAAATCCTGCGATGGCATCTTGTCCTATAGCCGCAAAACAGACAAAGAAGTCTTTGACAAAGCCTGCAAGCTTGCCATAGATCATCAAAACTATTCCTACAGCTTTGTCAGTAACATCATAAAAAACAAAATGACTGACCAGGAACCGGAGACCCCGCCGGAGAAACCCTTACCCAAACATGGCAATATCAGGGGTAAAGAGTATTTTATTCAATCAATTCTTAATTTTTAGCCTATGCAAATCAACACATTATTGACCAGCCTGAGGCTGCATGGAATGGAGCGCAGCTGGCAAAGCCTTCGTGAGACCAAGCAGCATCATGAACTGTCCCTGCCGGACGGCCTGGAGCTGATGCTTCAGGCAGAGGAAGAAGACCGCACAAACAGACGCTTTGAGCGGTTAAGAAAAAACGCCCGCTTCCGTTACCAGGCCTCCATTGAAGAACTCTACCTTGATCCCTCCAGAGGTATTGACAAGTCACTGATCAGCGAGCTTGCCAAGGGCGATTACATTGCCAGGGGCGAGTCGGTGCTCGTCAGTGGCGCCAGTGGTTGTGGTAAAAGTTTTCTGGCCTCCGCCCTTGGCCACCACGCTTGCGCCCAAGGATACAAAGTAGCTTACTATAACCTGCAAAAGCTTTTTATCAGGACCAAAATGGCCCGACTCGATGGAAGCATCTATCAGTTTTTTGAAAAAACAGCCAAGACCGACTTGCTGATCATTGATGACTTTGGACTGGCTCATTTTGACCGTCAACAGCGTCTGGATATGATGGAAATGATCGAGGACCGGCATGGGAAAAAATCCACGATTATTGCAAGTCAATTGCCGGTGACAAACTGGTATGATGTAATCAATGAAGAAGTGATCGCTGATGCGATTTTGGACCGACTCATTCACTCGTCATACAGAATCGAACTAAAAGGAGAAAACTTAAGAAAAAAACGGTAAATTTGTCAGCCTACCTCGTTCTTTGATACCAAAACCCCAGGGGGGTCAATATGCCCGGAATGGGGGGTCAGTATCACCGGAATATCCAGTTAGCAATAATTTTGCCTTATCTTTTTTTAAAAACCTTAGTAGAAAACAGTTTGTCCCCCCGAAAACCGGAACCTTATTACCTTATTGATGGTGGGCTGCTGTTTTTTGGACTCATTCAATAATAAGGTTATTGGGGTGGTGGGGGCGTCCCGTTTTTTCTACTAAGGTTTGATAAGGTTTTTCTGATGGGCTATTGCCGTCTCTCACTCTACTCCGTCAAACAACCCCCCATATCCACTTCCCGGTTCGCCGGCTTTGCTAGCTTTACTGGCTTCTTGCCATCTGATAGCAGCTTCAAAAAAGGGAGCATTATTTCTTCGTAAGTGGGGATCATATTTATTGTGTTTATTTTATTGAGTTTTCAATGATCTGGATTTCTTCTTCGGTCAAGTCATAAAGCTGATAAACCAATTGGTCAATATGGGTTTCAATTTCTGAAATTTCAGTTTTTTGATTTTGCTTCTTTCTTTTAATAGCCTCATTTGCCAACTCTATCAAGGCTGATTTTGTTTTTTCGCTTACGACCGGAATAGGAATTTGCTCAAAATATTGTGGTTTTACTTCAATATATCCGCCACTTCTGATAACACAAACGCTTTTTAAAAAGTACCAAACAACTTTGGAGTTTAGTATTGCCAATAGTGCCTTATTTGCTGATGGCAGGAAAACAGCCGGTGCATTCAGATAGATGCCTGAGTCGTCAAAAGCAAACTTGTTTGCGTTTTGAAGGTTTGGGAAAATGATTTTTGGTTTTTCAAATAAATCGTAATACGCACAGTTTCTTAATTCCCACCAATACTCTCCCTTATCATAACGTTTGCTTGCTTTTTCTTTAAACGGGTTAAGATGCTCGAAGATTTCCGGATAAGCTTCTGTCATTTTCTCTAATGCTGCATCCTCAGTTATTTTTCCAAATTGCCTGGCGGTTGATTTGCTTTCAAAAACAATCATCTTTTTATCTGGGCGTGGCGAGCTCCATTTTTTTAAATCTTTACCGTTGTAAACATCTTTTAAAACCGCTTCATCACCTAATATATTATTTGTTACAAATGCTTCATTTAACCCTGTAATAATACCACGAAAACACTTTCCATAAAGCTCACCAATTGTCTTATTTCTCTGGATTTTTGCTAAAGTGGTTTGTTCAAATGAGTTGATGAAATTCCATGCTGATGAATTTAATTTGTCCTGAGCTATATCAATAAAAGCAGATTGATCGTATAATAAGTCTTTTTCGGAAAAATTACTTTTTGTGTATTTAAAGAATTTGAAATTACTTTTTTGTTTTGATTTCCGGACTATCAGGATTATTGGATATGTAGTAGCTTCTTCAAAAACAGCCACATCTGTAAAGTCAATATATCTTTCAAATTTGAAATTATTAACAACAAATTCTCTTAATGTCTTTCCTGCTGAAGTTTTATCAAAGGTATTGTTGATAAATGAGAAGATGCCCTGGTCACATAGTATATTATGGCTCAATTCATAAAAGTATGAGAAAATATCACCACCGGCAGCAAATACGTTGTATTTAGCCTGAAGATGATTTTTCAAATCACCAAGTTCCTCCTGCCTGATATAAGGCGGATTCCCAATCACCACATCAAAACCTATAAAATCCCCCTCGTTATCTAACACCTCAGGAAACTCAAATCGCCATTCAAAGGCATTTCTAAAAATTTCATTGCCCTTCTTTTCGCTCAATTGCTCTTGAAGCTTCTCTATCTCCTGTTCCAGCTTTTGTTGCTCCCTTTCCCGTTTTTTTTCCGGATCTTCGCTATGCTTGCCATATCCCACTTCGGGCTCAAATAAAAAAGGACCGGTAAAACGGTGATAAAGCTCATTACCCAGACGGTCCAAACGCTTTTTTATCGGATCATTCATATATATCTGGTTGCTGAAGCCACTTTTGATGTCGTTTATCAGTCGTCTCATGGCGTACTTCTCCTCACCTGTTTCGGCTCTACGGTAGCTTTGTACTGCCACTTGGTAGTCCTCAATGTTCCATTTGCTCTTTTTCAGGGCTTGCCCCAAATCTGCATCCAGGGCAAAGCGGCTGACCAGGGAGTTCCCGCATTTGATGTTGATGTCGATGTTGGGTAAAGTCTCCAGTTGACCGTCGTCTTTGTAGTAGGCGTGCTTCAGCAGCTCAATCCAAAGGCGCAGCCGGCATATCTTCACCGAATTGGGGTTGATGTCTACACCAAAAAGACAACCCTCAATAATGGTTTGCTTTTCGTGAAACAAAGCCTCTTGCACACGTTGGCTTTCCTGGTTTCCGGGACGGTATTCAAACAGTTCTCCATCTTCATCAGTGATTACCAACTCATCATTAACCACTTCAATGTTGTATTCCTTCAGCCTTCGTCCTTGCCTGTCGCGTAGTATTTTTAATTCATGCTTGATGGCAATGATCTCGTTCAGGGCAGAGACCAAAAAATGACCCGAACCCACTGCGGGGTCGCATATTTTCAGGCTGTTTACAATGTCATTGGCTTCTTCCGCATCATCAATCTTGTTGTAAAGCGCTGGCAGGTCATCGC
>REDJ01000216.1 GCA_007693555.1 Bacteroidota bacterium | reverse complement strand
CCCTCCGTTGCCAGCTCAAATGATGAGGACATAATTCCTGTTTGTGCCTCACCCAAAAAATCGCCATTTTTTGAATATTTCAAAATTTCATTGGAATGATTTATAACCAAAATATTTCCTGTAGGGTGTTCTATGGCAAAATCGGATGCAATGATATATTCAGACGGGCCACGCCCTATCCCGCCAATCCGTTTTACATAACTCCCGTCATTATTGTACTTCAGCAGTTCAAGGAATTCTCCTGTATTATTGATCAGGTAATAATTACCCTCATGCCCAACAGCCTTATGTATAAACCCAAGAAAACCATTCTCTGGATTTTCAAATTCCAATACTCCCAGGGCAGTAACATTTGCATCAGAAAAATCGGCGAACTCTTCTGGCATCAATTTAATGGTCGGATAATCCGGGGTTTGCCTGACACAAGATATTAATGCAATAAATACCAGGTAAATTAAATCTTTAAAAATATTTCTCATATTCCTTTTGTTTTAAAAACCAGCAGATAAGCGGTTATAATGATTCAATAATTTGGAAAATTTTGTATCTGGCAAAAAAATAAATTTGTAAAACACTATAAAACACATTGCTATCAATTGTATTAATAAATATAACCCAGCCTTCTATTTTCTTCTTCCCAACCTCAAAAACACCGGGAAAAAGAAGAACACCCCCACCAGCGAAAATACCAACCCGCCCATAGTGCCGGCAGCAAAGGCAAACCAGAATGGCTCGCGCTGACCGATAACAAAGGGGATCAAACCGATAACCGTTGAACTGATGGTGAGAAGTACCGGGGTAATTTTATACTGAAAAGCTTTAAGGAAAAGCAACTGCAGGTTGCGGCCGGGGTGGGTTTTCCGGAAGTTATTGAAATCATTCAAAATGTACAACCCGGCATTTACGGCCAGTCCGCTGAGCAAAATAAACGCAGCCCATCCCCCCTGGTCGAAGTTGAGCTCAAACAGGTAAAAGGTAAGGAACAGCCCTGCAAAAGAAACCGGAATCAGTCCGATGACAGCCAGGGGCTGTAAAAGCGATTCCAGCAAAATGGCGCACACAAAATAAATGATGGCAATCACCAGGAAGATGAGCAGGTATTGACTGCCTTTTTCATCGTGCCAGCCCCATTGCTGGGCTCTTGCCCTGTAACCCAGCGGCAACAGAGTATTCATTTCGTCAATGAGCTGACTACGCACCCTTTCTTCCAGTATATGGGGCCCCAGGAAGTTAAAATTAACCGTAAGCCGATACTCCTGGTTAAACTTGAAGATATCGTTGCCCATGGCTCGTTTTTCAAGACTGATTAATCCGCCGGTTTTATGATCGTTGCCGGCAATCTGCAAAGGTAGGTTTTCCATATCCCAAACGGTATAGCTGAGATGGTTATCTGATATCAGTCTTACAGGCAAGGGCTTATGGTTATGAAAGACCGACGGGCCATGGCGATACATGACCTTTTCGTTCAATGCGCCGAAAACATCAGCCAGTGTGAGCTTATTCAGTGCCAGCTGCTGGTGATTGGGTTGCAGAAAGAATTCCATACGGGTAATGCTGCGCCAGGGATCTCCGCCTGTGATCCTGGGATTGTTTACCCTGGGGTTTTCCCGGGCTTTTTCAATGAGCATTTCAGCATACCGGTAAAGCATATCATAATTGTATCCTTCCAGGATGATATGGCTGCTGCCTCCACCAGTCCGCAGCACATTGCTGAAGCCCTGACCCACACCCCACACATTCCACTCAGCCCCGCCTATGCTGATGGCTTTGCGTATGATCTGACTCTGCAAAACATGCGGAAAGCTGCCCCTGTCGTATTGGGGTTTGAAAAGGATGGTGATCATACTGTTATCGGGAGCTGTAACACGCGACTGGTACTGTTCGATCTGCGGAAAGCCCGCCAGGAAATGCTCCATTTGCAACACAGCTTCATTAAGCTGATGTATGGTAGCCCCATCGGGCATTTGCCCGCGCACATAAAGGGTGGTCCTTTCGGGGTCGGTAAAGTAGGAGCGTTCGAACACGAAACGCGAGAATAGCCTGAAGGAGCCTCCCAGTATCTTTTCTGCCGGATTTTTGAGCTTTCGCTGGTAAAAAGTGCTGCCAATGGTAGCATTGTATAACTCTGCCGCCCTGTTTTCCCCTTCCACTTTGGATGGAAGTAAATGCACCGGAACACCAAACCCCAGGATCAGAATCAGAAACATAACCCATCGAAACCGTCTTAAAAGGGTAATGGTGCGGAAATAGAACATGCCGGCCCGGGCTTTTCGGCGCAAACTTTTCAGCGATTGCTTGCGGGCGTTGCTATCTATTCTGATCTTTGTCATCAATGCCGGGATAAAAAACCAGGCAACCAGCAGCGAAAGGGCCAGGTTGACCAGCACCACAGCGGCAAAATCGCCCAATTGAGCCTGCTGCTGGCTGCTCAGCAAAAAAATTACCGACAACGAGCCCAGCGTGGTAAAGGTAGCAGCAAGTATGGCCAGGAAAACCTTTTTGTTTCCCTGGTGGCGCATGTGCTCAATCATTACAATGCTGTTGTCGATAATAATACCGAAGGAAACGGTAATACCCGCCAGTGAATACAAGTGAATTTCAATCTTAAACAAATGGTACCACGCTATGGCAAGCAGCAAATTGGCCAGCACCGTTATGCCTATCATCAGCAAATACTTAAAACGGCGCGACACCAGCAATACAAACACCATAAGTATGGTAAAGGAAAGCAGCATGCGGTACCCCACCCTTCGCAGGTCTTTGCGGATAAACTCCGTATCGTCGTAGGTAAGGATGACCTGCCAGCCTGAGGGCATCTGTTGCCCCAGCTGATCCATTGCGTTGCGTACCTGACCGGCCAGCCTGATCTGGTTAGCGCCCTGCTGAGCCAGCACGGTCATCATCAACGTGCTTTGACCGTTTATACGGTAATAGCTGCGGGCTTCGGTTTCCACCAGTCTTATCTGCGCCACATCCTCCAGAAAAACCAGTTTGCCTTGTGCCTGCCCGATGGGGATCTGCTGCCACATGTTTTCTGTATTTTGCCTGGCACGCAACATTACCGGAACCTTCACCTGCTCATCCATACTGTGCCGATCGGGAGTACCCATACCCAGGTAGTTTTCTCCAAAATGTTCCTGCAGTGCGTTAAGGAGCTGTAAGGATGTGATCCCCAGTATTTCCATCTTTCGTGTATCGTAGATCAGTTGATATTCCTGTGGGTTTACCCCGAAGAAATTGAGCTGATCCACCCCATTGATCTGCGAAATGCGGGGCAATACATACCCCTCCAGATAATGGGCAATGGTATGCGACGACTCGGGAGCCACCACCGTATAGGTAAGCATGGGAGTGTTTCTGCCCACAGCCCGGTTCACCGATACCTGGGGGTAGCTCACCCCATCAGGAAAACCGGGATACAGCCGCCGGATGCGCGAGGCCATTTCGAAGCGTGCCATCTCCAGGTCCACCCCTTTTTTAAAGCGAATATCAATATGCCCGCGCCCGCGGGTGGATTCCGAGTTGATCTCCTCCACATTGGGCAAGGTAGCCAGACTACCCTCAATAATGGATGTTACCTCCCGCTCAACATTGATGGCCGGCACCTCCTGCCACGAAAAAGAAATGCGCATGGACGGCAGTGTAGCCGACGGATGCAACTGCACTCCCAGCCCGGGCACCAGCACCAATCCCACAAGCATGAGGGCGGTGAAGATGATTATGAGGGGGAAGGGACGCATTTTTTTGTTTTTTATTTTGAACTCGTCAGACGACTCTAAGTCGTCAGACGAGTATTAAGACGAATAGGGCGTAAGACTTGCTGCCGAGTAGGGCTAAGGTTCAGCAATAACCTCCAAACCAAGCTCACCTATTCTTTTTTTTGAAATTAACTTGCCATCACGTAAACCAATCGTATCAGGAAATGAACCATATTCCCAGTCTTCATTTCTTTTTACGATACCTGACTTAACCGGGTTAAATAAAATGTAGTTAAAACAAACATTCGGGTATTGCTTTTCAGGAGTGTCAGCATTAATCATTGTTACACCATTGGAAACATACCAGGCTTTTGAAATCTTGTCAATCCTGGTAAGGCATATGGCTTTTGTTTTTGGCCTGAAAAGGGAACCTGAAGAGTTCTGCTGCTTATTTATTGCACGGGTGTAGGATGAAAGCATAATAGCAATCGACTTTGTAAATTGCTTTGAAACGTTTTCGTCCTTTAAACTCGCCTGGCGACTCAAAGTCGTCTGACGAGTAGTATCACGGACAAAAACCATTAAATGAAAGTGATTGGGCATAAGACACCAGGCAAGAATATCGGAAAATGGTTTAATGTGATCATGCACTTTTCTCAGGAAGTACAAATAGTTTTCTTTTTTATAGAAAATCATTTGCCTGTTATTGCCCTGGTTAAATATGTGGTAGATGTGACCTGGCTCGAAATGCATGATTTAGTGTTTTGGTTTTTGATTTACTGGTCTGACGACTTAGAGTCGTCTGACCAGTATCTAATTAACTCGTCTGACGACTTGGAGTCGTCTGACGAGTGCAGGTAATGGCGGCTAAGCGTAAATTCCTTTTTCTGTTCCTGCAGAAATTGCATCAGCCTTACAATTCGCAAGGAAAAGTCATAGCTCTTATTCTTCAGCAACCATTCACTCATAACCCAAATATTTAAAATGATCCGACCAACTTAATGAATTTACACGTATAAATATGGACCTGAAAATCATCATTCCATCCAGTATACTTAAAAGACATTCAACTATAAACTCCAAACTTTAAACTATAAACTATAAACTCTAAACTCTTAACTCTTAACTCTCAACTCTTAACCCTAAACAAATAATAATAACACAACGGCACAAAATACAAACTCACCAACGTACCCAACCCCAGGCCGCCCATGACGGCGAGGGCGAGGGGTTTTTGCAGTTCGCCGCCCAGGCCGGTGATGAACAGAAAGGGCAAAAGGGCGCTTATGGTGGTGATGCTGGTCATTAAAATGGGTTTGAGGCGGTAGTGCCCTGCCGTATGCAGCGCCCGCATCAGGGGCATGCCTGCGGCGCGCAGCCGGTTGATGGTATCGATCTTAAGAATGCTGTCGTTGATGATGATCCCGGCCATTACCACCAGCCCGATCATGGACATTACATTGATGGTGGCATTGAACAACAGCAGCATGATCAGCGCTCCGGCCATGGCTATGGGCACTTCCAGCAAAACGATAAAGGGCAGCCGGAGCGACTCGAATTGCGCTGCGAGGATAAAAAACAGAAGCATAAGTGCTACAACTCCTATGAGCAGCAATTCTCTGATCAGATCGGCCTGCGAGAAAATGCTTCCGGAAAAAGAGGCTTCAAAAAGACCTTCCTGCCTCAGCAGTTCATCTACAGAAGGGCGCAGATGATTAAACTGTCTTCGGTTTGCCTCCATCTCAACCGGAAAATACTCCCCTTCCAGACCGGCAGTAATGGTTTGCAGTTCGGCCCCGCGGGATTGGGTAAGCAAAAGCGACAGGGGTATATCAATACCCTGGCGGTTGGCAACACGCTCGTTGTGCAGCATTTGCTGAATATCCGTTTGCGAGGCACCCAGTTTTACCGGAATGGTATTGCGGTTGTCCATTAGGGCAACAATCTGGTTTTCATTGAACACCCTTGACAGCACCTGGTGCAGCGAGGCCACATCAACCTGGTGCAGGGCCATAAGCTGCAGATTGGGCTGCAGGATGAATACTTCCTGCAGGGGCAGGGGCTCTGCCCTGAAATCATCGATAGAAGCATCGAGGCTGCTTAGGGCAGATTGCAGATGATCAATAAGATGGCTGCCATAGGCCTGCAGCGGGCGCAGCCTTATTTCGAGGGGTGCCTGGCGGGCTGCAAATACCTGGTCGAACAGGTTGCCCTCATCTTCGAACCGGTATAGTGCCCCGGGATATTGTTGTTCCATAAACCGGGCTGCCCGGGCTTCAACGGTTTGCAATTGCTGAGGCGAAGGGGTTGATATGTACACCAGGCTTTGACGCCGGTTGCTGTTGTGCAGGTTTTCCATGAGAAACTGCTGCC
>REDJ01000055.1 GCA_007693555.1 Bacteroidota bacterium | reverse complement strand
ATAAACGATTTATTATGATGACTAAAACAAAAACACAATCACTCAAAAGGCAAATGATAAAATTGTTTGCTATGCTTCCTATCATAGGAATGGTATTTTTTGTGCAATCTTTTAATCTCCAGGCACAATCTTCGCCAGATCAACCGCCGGTAAAAGAAGAAGCTGTTACCGAAAAAAATGAACAGGGGCAGGTTTTTACAATTGTGGAAGAACAGCCAGAGTTTTCTGGTGGTGTCGATGCATTAATGAAATTTCTTAGTGAAAACCTTACATATCCCCCTGATGCACGCGAAAAGGGAATCCAGGGAACTGTATTTGTAACATTTGTAGTTGAGAAAGATGGTTCTATTACTGATGTCAGGGTATTGCGTGGAGTAGCAACATCAATTGACGAGGAGGCCATGCGGGTTATAAAGGCCATGCCAAACTGGAAACCTGGTTATCAAAGGGGTGAACCAGTGCGCACACAATTTAATCTCCCATTGAGGTTTGTTTTGGATGCTCCACCACCTCCAAAAGATGCTTTACAGGAGCGCAGTTAAATCGCAAGATTTATATTTTTAAAGATTTCCTTAAGGAATAATATGCCTTTCTCATGAGCAAAATGAGCTTTCAAGGCATGTTATTCCTTTTTTTTCGGGAATAAGAACAAATGCATTTCAGCAACTTTGATTACCTTTGCCAAACATTAAAACAAACATATTACTTAATTTAATATGTTAGGCTTTCTAAAACCATGAAAATGAAACTTCTCAGATACATTATTCCCGCTGTATTATTCATTGTATCGTGCAATAATGAAGCAATCAAACCACAACTGAATCTTGAAACCGGCCAGATTTATTATCATAATTTAATTTCAGAGGCATCTATAGAACAAAAAATAATGGGGCAGGATATGGGTGTGAATATGACCTCAAGCGCCAAAATGTCTTATCATGTTTTGGATAAAAAGGATGATGTATATGAAATAGACGTTACCTATGAGAAAATGGCCATAAAAATGAGCTTTCCTTTTGGTGATATGGAAGTGAGTTCTGAGTCATACAATGAATATGATATTTTCTCGCAGATTTTATCAAAAATGACCGGCCGGAGTTTCAGTATTTCCATGTCAAAAAATGGTAAAATCTCAAGTATAACCGGGTTTGAAAGTATTTTTAGCGATGTATTTGATTTATTTTCTGAAATGCCAGAGGAGGAAATTAATCAGATAAAAGATCAGATTTTGCAGTCTTTTGGAGATGAAGCTTTCAAGGGAAACATAGAAATGGTTACTGCCATATTTCCTGATAAAGATGTTTCGCGCCGCGATAAATGGACCATTGACACACGACTAGAGGCATTGATGGGTGGTGATATTCATTCACTATACCAATTAAAAAGAATAACAGATTCATATTATATCATTTCCGGAAGGTCTCATATAGTAACTGATGATGATAATGCCCATTTACCCCTTGGAAGAATGCCCATCAGTTATGATATGCAAGGCAGTATGACTTCAGAAGTTAAACTCGACAGAGAAACCGGTTGGGTAATTGAGTCATCAATTATTCAGAACCTTTCGGGAACCACAACTATGAAAGACAGTTCATTGCCGCAGGGTGAACTGTCTATTCCCATGTCAATAAAATCAGAAACAACTATAACCAGCCCCTGAAATCGGGGCTTTTTTATTTGTGGTTTCCCTGTTTTGATGCCGAAAATTATTAATTTTGTATCGTTTTATCTTGTTTTCAGGCATCCGGTTATAAATCATTAATTTTTCTTTTTTCATCCCAACAGACTTATAAGCAAATGTTTTAACACATGAGGAAGCTTTACTTTTTATTTATTGCAATTAATATCCTTATCGGCCATTTGTCTTATGCAAGTAATAAGACAATTACGAAAACCAATAACAAGGAATTCATAGTAATAAATGGGTCAACTGTAATGAGTTTTACGGCCGATGAACTTAAAATGGTTGCACCTGATGTTGACGACTCAAACAGGATAATGCTTATAGCAGATACCTATCCCTTTCTTCCGGGTGGTATGAGAGCATTTGTTGACAGTTTGGTAACCTATCCTGAAGCTGCAAAGGCCAATCTTACAGAAGGTATTGTGATGGTAAATTTTGTTGTGGAGAAAGATGGTAGTATTTCAAATGCAAATATTCTCAGAGGTATAGGAGATGGTTGTGATGATGAAGTTTTGAGAGTAATCAGTTTAATGCCACCCATGCAGCCTGCCACTCTTAACAATGAGCCTGTAAGAGTTGCACTTACTCTCCCTGTAAGATTCAAGTTAAAATACTGATTTTTTATGCCCGGAAAAAGGAAAAAGGTTACTGATAAAATCAAACCATATATAGGATTATCACTTGGGGTTTTGGGTTTCTTGATTCCCCATTTTTTTCATTTTGACGGTTTGTCATTTGCCGGGCATATTGCCCTGGGGATTTTTCTTATGTCGGCTGTATTCTGGATGTTTGAAGCAATTCCCATCTATTCAACTTCCATGTTGGTAATTTTTTTTCAGATCACATTACTCAGCCAGCAGGGTTTGATTTATTCTGATGCTGTTTTACCTGCTCTTCAGCCGGAGCAAAAATCAGAGAATACCTGGCAGGTTCCTGCTGCGGCAATGGATGATAGCAAGGTATACATATTGAAAGATGAAATAAACTATAAACCTCTCCAGGTAAAGGTGCTGGAAGAAGGAGATAATGTAGTCTTTGTAAGTGCTGATATTCAGCCGGACACAAAGCTTGTGGCCGATACACAACATAAACTGGTGGGATATAAGCCTGTATCCTTTTCTGTTTTTTTTGGCACACTGGCAAGCCCCATTATTATTCTTTTCCTGGGAGGATTTATGCTTGCCGGTGCCTCGGTAAAATACAATCTTGATAAAAATCTTACTAGTGTCCTTTTAAAGCCATTTGGTCAGAAACCTATGTATATCATACTTGGGCTGATGCTGGTAACGGCAACTCTTTCTGCATTTATGAGCAATACTGCCACTACAGCTATGATGATGACAGTGGCAATTCCAATAGCCATGCAGGTTAGCAAAGAAGATAAGTTCAGGATTATGCTGGCATTGAGTATACCTATTGCGGCCAACATCGGAGGTATGGCCACACCGATAGGTACACCTCCCAATGCCATTGTTATTGCCAATCTGAACCAGCAGGGCATTAGTATTGCTTTTGGCACCTGGGTGAGTATAATGTTGCCTTTGGTTATTGTATTGCTTTTGCTGGCCTGGGGCTCCATGCGCATGATTTATCCTCCTACCCTTGAAGCTTTTAAGCTTACACTGAAAGGGAGTTTTGATAAATCCGGAAAAGCAGTTATTCTCTACGTTATTTTTGTAATTACTGTTTTATTATGGTTTACTGAGGCACAACACGGTGTACCCAGCTCCATGATTGCATTTTTACCCATAATGGGGCTCACGGTAACCAGTGTGATGAAACAGGATGATATAAGGTCACTGCCGTGGGAAGTGCTCTGGCTGGTGGCCGGCGGTATTGCACTGGGAATAAGTATGGAAAATACAGGCCTTGCCATGTGGCTGGTTTCAAGTATTAACTGGGACACTTTTCCGCAATTACTTCTGCTATTGGTATTTGGAGGTGTGGCGCTTATGTTGTCCAATTTTTTATCCAATACAGTCACAGCCACACTGCTTATTCCACTGGCAGTAAGTATGGGAACATCAGGAATAGCCGGTGAAGGTTTCAGCCTTATCATAACCAGTCTTGTTATCGGCTCGGCATGCAATATGGCAATGTTGTTGCCCATTTCTACTCCTCCCAATGCCATCGCAATGAGTACCGGCTTTATCAAAACCCCCGATATGGTTAAAGTGGGATTGATAATCGGGTTGGTGGGAATTGTAGCTGCTCTGGTTCTGTCTCAAATATACTGGCCTTTTATTATTAACTAAAAATGAGTTTTATGTCTGATATTTATATTATCTGTGTGGAAGATGAACCTCATGTGCTTGACGTCGTATTGCGCGATCTGTCTTCGCTGGAGGAAGTTTTCCCGATCGAACTGGCCCACTCGGCAGACGAGGCCAGGCAACTCATCAGCGAAATCAAAGAAGAGGGAAACAAAATCGGACTTGCCATCTGCGATCATATTATGCCCGGCGATAAAGGAGTGGATTTGATGATAGAGATGCAGAAAGAATCCTTTACGCAAGATACCCGTAAGGTATTGCTCACAGGCCAGGCAGGGCTGGAGGAAACCATTCAGGCGGTGAACAATGCAAAGCTGAACAGGTACATCTCCAAACCCTGGAAACCCAAAGAACTGCTTGATGTTGCAATAGATGAACTTACCACTTATGTCATAGAACATGAGAAGGAGTTGCTACCGTTTATGTCCGTTCTTGATCAGGAGCGATTACAGGAAGCCATTCGCAGCAAAGGTTACGTATAAATATTGCATAATCCGGTATTCACTCCATGGAATCTAAAAGACCCTCAAAACCCAGAAAAGACCGCAATCCCAATGTAATTGGTGCCTCTGCCAGGCCAATTTATGATAAAACCACTTTCGTGGAAAAAATCAAGGAACTGCTGCCTTCTTCTGAACTTTTATCCCGACTGAAGAAAACTTTTCCGGAGGGTGAATTTATGCTCCGGGAATATCAAAAAAATAACATCTTGTATGTTATTCTGGATGGTTACGTATCACAGGTTAAGGAAGGAGAGGAGAGGAATACCAACATAGGCATGCAGGGGCCGGGAGATTTCATTGGATTGCTTTCTTTTCAGACAGGTGAACCCGTTTTTACCAGCGCCAAAGCCAGCACAAAGGTTACAACTCTGGCTCTTGACCACGATAGCTTCGAGATTTTTCTTGATAAATATCCGGAGATTAGTAAAACCTTGCAGGGGTTGATTTTTTCCAATCTGGCCGAACGTTATCGCAAAGTCGTAAATCTTCATATAGAAGTTGCCGAGCTTACCAAAGAACTGGAAGCTGAAAAAATTCATTTAAAAAAGACCATCAGGGAACTGGAGCGTACCCGAAATGCTCTTATTTCGCAGGAAAAAATGGCTACATTGGGTGAACTCACAGCAGGTCTGGCCCATGAGATCAATAATCCTGCCTCTGCCTTGCTGAGGTCGGTAGATTTCCTCTCAACCAATCTTCCTGATCTGGCACAGCGGGCCTCTGCATTACCTGATACCGGTCTGGTAAGATATTTCTTTGAACTGGGATTGAAAAGAGAATTTGCGGATACTGCCCGGCAAAGGGCACATATGAAAGAACTGGCAAAAAAGTATCCGCATCTTAACAGAGGACAAATCAGGATTATGGCTGAGCTGGATGAAAATGTTATGGATAAGCTCAAATCTTATGCTGAAAATACCGAAAAGGGAGAGATGTTGCAGCTTTTGCTGGATTCTTATCAGTCGGGAGTTTTCATGAATGGTATACGCCTGTCCACCGCAAGGATTGAATACCTTGTAAAGAGTCTGAAAAGCTACAGCCGGCAATCGGGCAGGGAACCTGAAGTAGCCGATGTTCGTGAAGGAATCAGGGAAACTCTCCAGATACTGGGTAACAGACTGAAGGACATCAAAGTGAAGATAGATTTTCCCGAAATTCCTCCTGTGCGCTGTTTTGTAGGTGAGCTTAACCAGGTTTGGACAAATCTCATTGTAAATGCCTGTGATGCCATGAATGACGCAGGTGAACTCTATCTTTCATGTGGGCTAACAGAAGATAAAAACAATGTATGGTTCAGAGTAGCTGACAATGGGCCTGGCGTACCTGATAAGATAAAAAAGCGCATTTTTGATTCCAGCTTTACCACCAAAACAGCCAGCCAGGATTTTGGCCTGGGTATCGGACTGGCCATAACTCAAAGCATAGTAGAAAAACACCACGGCACCATTGAAGTAAATGACCGTAAGGGGGGCGGTGCTGAATTTGTGGTTACATTGCCTGCGGATGGGTAGGTTTACGAAGACCGAAGACCGAAGACCGAAGACGGAGACGGAAGCCAAGGGCCACAGCCCGAGGTCCCGAGAGCCGAAGGCGATTCGGGAACCGAAGCTTATGCCGGCCTAATCCCCC
>REDJ01000129.1 GCA_007693555.1 Bacteroidota bacterium | reverse complement strand
GGTTATCACCTTTCTGCCTTAATTATCAGACTTTTTAATTGAACCAAGACTCCCCAACAATCATAGCTTGTCCATTGGAAGGTATTCCCGGTTTTTTCTTTGTAATTTATTTTTGAATTAATATATAATTGCTCTTTGCATATTGCATAAGGAAAATCAGGGAAAAAACAAAAAATGCCTATGTCTTCCACCAAAGCATAATGAAACGGAAATTAAATTGTTTCTCCTAGTTTTTCGCAAATTGTTAGATTGTTTTGATCTCAGGGTTAATGAAAATGGCCGCGAGCTTTTCTGTGTTAAACACCAAAGAATGGAAAGTTCACCCCAACATTAACCATTTTCAGCTAACCTGCGGCCATTGCCCTGGATCAAAACAGTTTTTCCCTGTCAAAATTTTTTTGAAGTCGGCAGGCTTACATTTGGTCATCCCTGCACAACCAAATTTGGCCTGTCTTTTTTTTCCTTAATCATAAGCAAAGTTTCATATTGATAAATAGTTAGATGAGGAAACATTTATTCTTTTTTTTAATGGTGATTATTGGATTTCTGCTTTTCTTCTCCTGTTCAGGGGATGATGAAAAAGACTTTCCTTTTTCCTCCATTAACCTAAATCATTATGAAAATTTCAGTAACCATGAACGCGAACTGGTATTTTATCTTGAAACCCTGGATTCCTTTCCTTGCAGTAATTTCCAGATAGCAGTAAATATGCATTCCTCGCCTCTCAAAATAGACATACATGCTGACAATATCGATGTTCCTTCGCATTGTGTTACCATTATTGGTCCTGCAACCCGAAGCATTCTTTTAGGCAAGCCCGAAGAAAATCCTCCTTCGATTTCTTTTTGGGTAAATGACAAAAGACATGATTTTGATTTAAAAATATCTGAGGAAGCCATTGAATTAAACAAGAAAACTATTTTTGAAAACCACCTTTTCTTTACAAGGGAAGTTCTTATGCGTATCCCTGCCAATACTGTCTGGGGTTATATTTATGCTGATACAACTGATAAAAATGTAATTCCTGCCGGGCTTATGGAAGCATTTACTGCATTGGGTGCGCAGGTTCTGGAATTACCCGATGGTGATTATTATTATTTCAAAGTTGTTGATAACTCACCTTGGTTCTCTTTAGGTGATGAAGAAATAATGGGATTCAGTATGTGGTTTGATAAAGGCCTCGATTTATTGATAGCCGCTTTTGAGCAATTTGCTCAGGAAAATGAAGAGTTGCATTATAAAATCAGGTTATTTAATACACAGGGTCAACGATTTCTCATTTGATTTTATATAGAAATACCTTTAAGGTCTTCTGAAAAAGTTCATTGACATAATTTTCCACCTTATAGATTAGGCATTACAGTCTGAATATGAAGAATTGGCGTATTATTTGCTGTGAGTTATATACGATTATTTTTCGTATTTTTGCTAATTGCACAACTTCTTATTTTGGTGGAAAAACTAAAAGAAATTGTAAAAGGCTGTCTGAAAAACGACAGGCAAATGCAAAGTAAGCTGTACAAAATCTTTTCTCCAAAGATGTATGGCTTGTGCCTTCGTTATACCACCAATACCTATGATGCTCAGGATTTATTGCAAGATGGCTTTGTAAAGGTTTTTGAAAACCTAAACAAATTTAAATGGAATGGCTCGCTGGAGGGTTGGATTAAAAGAGTTTTTATTAATCTTGCTTTGGATAGGTTCAGAAGCCGGATCAGCCTTTTGTCAATTGATGATATCCCTGAAAATCAGGAATTCCCTGATAATGGCTCTGATGCGCTGGAAACAATATCTGAAAAAGAGATTTTGGATTATATCAGAGAGTTACCGGATCAATATCGACTGATTTTCAACCTGTATGTTATTGAAGGATATTCGCACAAAGAGTTAGGAGAAATGCTCAATATTGCTGAGTCAACATCAAGGTCAAACCTTGCCAGAGCAAAATCTATTTTGAAGAATAAAATATTAGTTAATGTTCAAAGTATAGAAAAAGCCATTTGAATAGATGGGAAATTTTGAAAGAGAATTACATGAAAAATTCCAGGATTTTGAGGTACAGCCCCCTCATGATATCTGGGATGCCATAGAAGCCCGGCTTGAAACCAAAAAAAGCCTGGTTCTGCTTCCATGGCTTAAAGCGGCTGCTGTAATTTCTTTATTGATTATCTCAGCAGCATCGCTTGTTTACATGCTGCCCACCAACCAGTTTGCTGAATCTCTTGACGGATTAAATATTGAAACCGGGGAGCACATTGAACCTATCGAACCTTCTGTTTTAAGATCAACCTTGTTAGAAGAAACATCGCTTGAGTCAGCCTCTTACAAAAGGTCCGAAGAGTCTGTAATTATTGCTGATTTGACTATGCTTGAAAAAGTTGAACTGGATGTTTATCCTGCTTTATTCACAACTCAGGAAATACAACCTCTGCATTACAGTTTAACCATTACTGATTTACCCTCTCCCGAATATAACCGATCATCATTTTATCAAAATCTAAAGGAGACTTTCACAACCGAAAGAACATTTGATATATTAGCTCAAACACCCACTCAAAAAGAATCTGAGGGAAGGTTTGCCTTCTCAGCATATCTGATTCCACAACAGTCTTATCGCTACCACAGGAGTACTCTTTCATTTCCATTTGAATCGCTTGAGAGTGAAATATTTACTTTTGCTGCGGGATTTGGATTGAGTTATAAAATCAGTAACAGATGGGAGATAGAAGGGGGAATAGGTTACAATCTCATTGGCCAGGCTGTTAATGATATTGCCGTTTTCAGCCATCCTTCAATGATTCCTCTATATTCTACCAAAGGAGAAAATATTGGTTCACACCCGCAGAGTATGAGCACATCAATGGGGGGAATCAATTTTCAAAACCAAAGCTTTTATTATGCAGACCTTTCGTCATCAAGGATTTTTACTTTAAAAGGAAGCTATGATGAAAATAATATCAATCTGCTTAATAAATCATCCTCGGGTTTGATACAACACCTTGGATATCTTGAGTTGCCGTTTGTTATTCGTTATAAAATTATTGACAGGATGATTTCCATGTATGTCAAATCAGGGCTAAGTGCCAATTTACTGCTTACGAATAACGTATATTTACAGGGAAGTGCTTTTACTCAATCTATTGGAGAAAATACAGGTTTAAAACCATTTAACTGGTCGGGTATGGCTGGTCTGGCATTCAGTTATCCCTTGAGTAACAGGATTAATCTTTCCATGGAACCCACGGTAAATATGTTTCTTACTCCAATAGGAGAATTCAGAAATATGAATGCTGAAACATATCCGTATAATTTTTCTCTGAACCTTGGAGTTAAATATAATCTCAGATAAAACCAATTTATCTGGGCCTGCCTACAGGCATCATGTAAAGTACCCTGATTTCAGAATCAAGCTCCAGTATATTTTCTACCTCATCATCACGGTATGCCCCTATAACAACAGTTCCCAGGTTAAGTGCGGCGGCCTGTAAATGTACATTCTGAGATGCATGTCCGATTTCATTGTATACATATCTTTCTCCCCTTTCCCCATATCGATCGGTGGTTCGTTCAAAAACAGCTCCAAATACCAGAACCGCAGCACCTTCAGCTAACATTGACTGACTAAGAGAGGCACGCATAAGATCGGAAGAAACATCCTTTAAATGTTTAACTTCAAGTGTATTTTCAAATGGATTGTAATGGTAAATACCCTGTTTGAGTTGTTCTACATTATTTGCCACTACAAACATTTCAAGAGGAAAGGTTGCCCCTGCCGAAGGTGCTGTGCGAAAGCCCCTTTCATTGGTAACTCCCTGTGCACTCCACAATAACTGAGATAACTCTTTCAACGTCAGTTCTTCTGATGTATAGCTCCGGATAGACCTTCTTAGGGTGAGTGCTTCCTCCAGACTCATTTTTCCCTTTGTGTCAGGTGAGGGTAATTGTATCATATCTGCATGATTAAAGTTTTGTTTTTCATAAAGTTCACTATTGTTGGCAACAGTTGCACGTGGTGTTATGCCCCTGAATGATTTGAAGAAAATGAAGCCGGTAACAGCCAGCAATGCAAAAATGGCGAAAATGTAGATAATTTTTTTCATGGTTTAATGAATTTTCCGGGGTTTATTACTATTTCAAAGAAATGAACTTAATAGAGAATAAATTCGATCATAATTTGTGTTCTTATATCAAAATTAAGATTTGAGTATTAATTGACATAATCTTTTTAGCAATAATAAGTTAAAATCCGGAATATGGGAAATTTAGAATGATTATAAATTGAATAAACCAGATTTTAAGTCTTTCAAAAAAGCTACCTTTGCCTGCGAAATGCTTACTATTCAGGCAATAGAGAAAGATTTACAAAGTAAAAAAAGTATCATAAAACCATTTTATCTGCTTATTAAAAAATAAGAAGTTACTATGCGTAAAATAACACAACACCCGATCATTCAAATTCCCCATCCGGAGAAAACACAATTTAAATACAATGGCTCTGTTGTAACCGGTGATAAAGGTTTTACCATTGCAGCTGCATTGCACCAGGCGGGTTATCCAATACATAGTCATAGTTTGAAAAATCGCAGCAGGAGTCTTGAGTGTGGTATTGGCAAATGTGGTGCATGCGAAATGCTGGTAGATGGAGAAGTGAAGAGAATATGTATTACACTTGTTGATAATATCAGTGAGGTCGAAGAGATACCTCATGATTATGTTGCTTCAGCGATAGAATACAAAAAAGCCAGCCCATTAAATGTTTACAAAACACAGGTGGTAATTGTAGGTGCAGGTCCTGCCGGTTTGGCGGCCCGTGAAATACTAAACCAGCATGGCTTAAGTAACATAGTTGTTGACAGTAATGCTGAAATAGGTGGGCAGTTTAATATGCAAACCCATCAGTTTTTCTTTTTTGAGAAAGAAAAAAAATATGGTGGGTTGAGGGGTTTTGAAATATCAAAATTACTTGCAGGCGACAAACATGAAGGTATCATGCTGGATTCTACAGTATGGGATATTTTTGAAAATAACAGGGTAGCAATAAAGAATTTTAAGACACAGGAAATTTTTTATATTGACTGTAATTATTTTGTTGTTGCTTCGGGTGCCGTTCCATTTTTACCCACTTTCCATAATGATGATATACCAGGAGTTTATACTGCTGCAGTTATTCAGAAGATGATGAATACCGAGCTTACCCTGCTGGGGAAAAACATTCTTACGGTAGGAGCCGGCAATATTGGCTATCTGACAAGTTACCAGTTAACCCAGGCCGGAGCAAAAGTGAAAGCTATCATAGAGGCCCAGGCACATGAAGGTGGTTTCCCCGTACAGGCCAACAGGGTGCGACGATTAGGTATTCCCATTATGCTTTCACATTTGATACTGGAGGCAGTTCCCAATGAAAAAGGTGATGGTGTAAAAGCTGCTGTTGTAGCTCAGGCAGAGAACTTTAAGGCTATTCCTGGTACGGAAAAACTGATTGAGGGAATTGATGCCATAAATATTTGCACCGGACTTATGCCCGATGATGCATTGTTAATCAAAGGACGCGAAATGTTTGGCCGCCGCTGCTGGGGTGCCGGCGATGCAGTTCGTATTGGAGAGGGTACAAGTGCTGTTTTAAGGGGAAAACAAGTTGCATATGAAATACTGGATAGTATGATGCAACCCTTTAGTTATGATGATTATCTGCTTGTTTCAAAAGAGTATATTGACTCACAACAACATCCCTTCAAGGTGATAGACGAGCCTTTTATGCCGGATGCTCAGAGAATGAAAAAGCCCTTTGTGATTATCGATTGCTTGTATGGTTTTGCATGTAATCCTTGCGCATTTGCCTGTCCGTATGGTGCTATCACAAAGTCATCTACAAGTACGGTACCGGAAATTGATTTTGAAAAATGTGTGGGCTGCATGGATTGTGTGTATCAATGTCCGGGCCTGGCAATTTTTGGATATAACATAGAAAAAGGTACTTTCTTCCTTCCAATAGAATTTGATATAAATGAGGGTGAAGAGGTTTACCTGGTTGATAATGAGGCCAGAATACTTGGTGAAGGGGTGATTCAAAAAGTTTTACGCAAAAAAAATCTCACCCATGTTGCACGCATCAGGTCAGAAGGGATGAACGATGAGGATAAAATAAATGTGAGAGGTTTTATTATAAAAAGAGATTATCCGGAAAAACCTGAACTGAAGCCACATTCGGAATCCTTTATGTCAGACATGTTTATGTGTCATTGTGATGATGTTGAGTTTGATGATGTAATGAGAATCATTGGCGATCGTAACTTTATTTCGGTAGAGGAAATCAAGCACACTACACATTTGGGTATGGGCCCCTGCCGGGGGAAAAGATGTATTCAGCGTTTGAAGCAGAATTTACGTCCCAAAGGAATTCGGTTGATAGGCGGAAGTACACCCAGGGCACCCATGTCAAACCAGGTAAGCATGGGCGAGCTATACCCTTCCGACAGCCATGACAAGGTTATTACCCATATTAATAACAGTAAGCGCAGAATTGTTGAGGTTAAATCGTTTGTTGCAGGTGGAGGAATCGGAGGAAGTTCTCTGTTTCGCTTTCTTGCCGAAGAGGGTTATGAACCTACAATGATAAATTCCGGCTACGGTGGTTCATGGCGCAATATTGCAGGTGGTAGACCTGTTTTCAGCCTTCCGGAATTAACCGATATTGCCAGGCACAATCTGGAGATTTTTGAACGATTATCTCAAAAATATAGCATAGATTTCAGACTAATCAACTATGTCACTTTTGCGCATGATAAGCAAATGTATGAAGCGCTTGAAGAATCCATGGCATGGCAAAAGGCAGTAATGTTAAAACCTTCTGAGTTTAAAAAGGAAATATCTCCCTATTTCAACACTTCCAACCAAAAATACATTGCAGCTTTAAAAACCAGCGAATGCTGGCAGGCCACACCCGGAAAAGTAATTGATGCACTGCGCAAATCAGCCATAGAAAAAGGAGGTATTCTGCATGAAGATACAAAGGTTATTGATGTAGAAAAAGCAGGTGATATATATAAAGCCATTGTGAAGAGCCATGAAGGCGAGTACCTTGAGTATCATACCCCTGTTTTTATCAATGCATTGGGTTCGGAAGGTGATAAATTTGCAAAATCACTGGGGATAGAAACCGGTCTGTACCCGGTAAAACATCAGGCATTTATTACAAGAAGGCTTCCTATGCTGGGTATAAATGGCAATCCTCTTGATATGTTGATTGATCGACGCAACTATAAAGGTTTTACAGCAGTTTATGGTCAGCAACTGGGTGAAACAGGACAGATAATAGGCTGCGCTTCACCTGCAATAGAACCGAATGAAACCGATAAAGATGTGAAGGTCAATTCACGGGATTTTGCAGAAATTGTTTCCGAAATATTTGTTGACTGGATTCCTGAGGTATCAGCTGTAGGCTTCCAGGCACTTTGGGCTGGGTATTATATAGAGCCCCGAATGATCATTGATGTTGAAAAAGGATTGTTTTTGGGGTTAAGAGGACAAGGTTTCATGCTGGCCCAATACCTGGCAAAGCTTTATGTACAGAAACTCAAAGGGAAAGAAGTACCCGGTTATTTCAGCAGACTAAGTCTGGAAGGAGATGCTTTACTGGAAAAAGCATTTAAGTAACAATGCTTAACGCCTGAAGCATAAAGTTTTAATCCCATAATAATAAATTTTTTATTTTTCTGCAGAAGTTGTATCTTTGCAGCCTTTGAAAAATCGGAGAGTACTTTGAAAGCTTTAAAACCATTTGAGATAGCATTTGTGGGCCTTTCCAACGGAATTCATGAGTATTCGTTCTTGTTGGATGATGAGTTTCTTTCTTGTTTTGAGAAGACAGAACTTGTCAGAGCTAAGCTCAACGGCACTCTGTTATTGCATAAAAAAAACAATATGCTGGATCTCGAATTTGTAATTGAGGGTGATTTGGAGCTGGATTGCGACAGATGCCTCGAACCTTTCTGGCATCATATGGATATGCGCAAAATGCTATATGTCAAATTTGGGGATAAGCATGAAGAACAAAGTGATGAAGTAATAATCATACCTTCTGCCGAAAGTCATATTGATGTAGCTCAGTTTTTTTATGAATTTATCATTCTTGGTTTGCCTGGCAAAAGAGTCCATCCGGGCGGAAAGCTTAAGCAAAACAATTGCGATGCAAAAATTCTGAATCAACTGAAACAATATTTAACAGATAAAGATAAAATAACAAAAGAAGATAGTACCAGGGAAAAACCTGCTGACTCACGCTGGGATGCCCTAAAAGACCTGAAGTTTAATTAGGAAAAACATATTAATATTGCTTAGATTATGGCACATCCAAAAAGTAGAATCTCTAAATCCCGCAGAAATAAGAGAAGAACTCATTATAAAGCGAACGAACCCTCTTTGACAACCTGCTCAAATTGCGGATCAATGAAGCTTATGCACAGGGTATGCCCCGAGTGCGGCTATTACAGAGGACAAATTGCAATTGAAAAGGCAGCGGCTGTTTAATATAGCCTGGCTTTGCCAGGTGAGAATTAACAACTCACCAAACACTATCCTATGAAAATCGGATTAGATGCAATGGGCGGAGATTTTGCACCTGATAAGATTGTTAAAGGTGCAGTAATGGCTCAAAAGGAACTGACTTCCACTGACGACCGTATCGTATTGATTGGTCATCAAAATAGAATTCTTGAAAAACTTGAAGAAAATAATGCCGACTCATCACTATTTGATATAGTAGATGCCTCTGACGTTATTGGTATGGGAGAACAGCCTACAAGGGCATTTACACAGAAACCGGATTCCAGCATTACCAAGGGATTCAGAATGCTGAAAACGGGTCATATTGATTCCTTTGCCAGTGCGGGAAATACCGGAGCAATGCTGGTTGGTTCTATATACAGTGTAAATGTTGTTCAGGGGATCATCCGACCGGCAACAACATCTGTTCTGCCCAAGGAAAATGGAGCGGTTGGCGTATTGATTGACGTAGGGACCAACCCCGATAGTAAACCCGATGTTTTATACCAGTTTGGATTGCTTGGCTCAATTTATGCACAATATGTACATGGAATTAAAAACCCCAAGGTTGGCCTTTTAAATATTGGAGAAGAAGAAGAAAAGGGAAACCTGCTTTGCCAGTCAGCTTTTCGCCTGATGAAAGATACCCAGGATTACAATTTTATCGGGAATATAGAAAGCCGGGACCTTTTTAACGACAGGGCCGATGTTATTGTATGCGACGGTTTCACAGGGAATATGGTTCTAAAACAGGCTGAAGCCATGTATCGTCTGATCAAAAAAAGAGGAATAAAGGATGAATTTTTCGACCGGATGAATTATGAAAATTATGGCGGTACACCTATTCTGGGAGTGAACGGAACTGTTATTATCGGACATGGCATTTCAAATGAAATAGCCATTAAAAATATGGTTTTACTTTCCAAAGAAGTTTTTGAAGCAAAGGTGCCGGAAAAAATATCAGATTTATTAAGCAGATATACGCAGTCTAAAGCCTTTAACGGAAAATCATAAGCAAGATCTGTTTGATTAATAAAATAATACCAGAAAATGACAATGATCAGGGCAGCAATAACAGCAATACACGGATATGTCCCGGAATATGTGCTTACCAATGCCGAACTCGAAACCATGGTTGATACCACCGATGAATGGATCACAACCCGCACAGGAATAAAGGAAAGGCGTATTCTGAAGGGTGAAGGCAAAGGCACTTCGGTAATGGGTGCGCAGGCTGTTAAAGGTCTACTGGAAAAAAGGGGTATCAGCCCTGATGAAGTTGATCTGCTGGTTTGTTCCACTGTAACTCCAGATATGAAATTTCCGGCCACTGCCAATCTTATCAGTCATCTTACCGGTATTAAAAATGCATTCAGTTTTGATACCAATGCAGCCTGCTCAGGCTTTATATATGCGCTGGTTACAGCCGCAAATTATATTGAATCAGGACGTTATAAAAAAGTTATTGTGGTTGGAGCCGACAAGATGTCCTCCATAGTTGATTACACTGACCGGCAAACCTGTGTTATTTTTGGTGATGGTGCAGCAGCAGTATTACTAGAACCCACAACTGAAGAGGTGGGAGTTATGGATCATATTTTTCAGTCTGATGGTTGTGGTCACGTGCATTTGCACATGAAAGCAGGGGGTTCGGCTTATCCTCCAACCCATGAAAATATTGATGCACGTGAACATTATGTTTACCAGGAAGGACAGGCCGTTTTCAAGTTTGCCGTTAAAAACATGGCTGATGTTGCTGCAGAAATTATCAAAAGAAATAACATTGAACCCGACAATTTAGCATGGCTGGTGCCACACCAGGCTAACCTGAGAATCATAGAGGCTACAGCCCGCAGAAGCGGTGTGCCTATGGAAAAGGTTATGATCAATATTCAGAAATATGGTAACACTACGAATGCTACTATACCATTGTGTCTTTGGGAATGGGAGAATCAACTGAAAAAAGGTGACAATATCATTCTGGCTGCATTTGGAGGTGGATTTACATGGGGGTCGGTCTGGTTAAAATGGGCTTATTGATTCTTCTATAAAATAATCAATCCAAAAGCTTTTTATTCCCTTTGTGGCGCATTGAATCACGCGCCGTCTTCTTTTTTATATTTTTTTTAAGTGCTTCTGTTAGGTCAACTCCTGTTTGGTTTGCTATACAAATCAATACAAATAAAACATCTGCCAGCTCATCACCCAAATCCTTGGTATCTTCATTATTTTTATAAGACTGCTCCCCGTATTTACGGCCCATGATTCTTGCAACCTCGCCTACCTCCTCGGTAAGCATTGCCATATTTGTGAGTTCATTAAAATACCTTACACCGGTAGTTTTTATCCATTTGTCAATAATTTGTTGAGCTTCTTTGATTTCCATGCTATTCTTTGTTTTTTGTATCTATTAAAATTGTAACAGGGCCGTCATTGGTAAGTGATACTTTCATCATTGCACCGAAAATTCCTGTTTTAACCTGCGTTCCGGTTAGACTTGAAAGTTCTTTGGCAAACCTTTCGTATAAAGGAATTGCCGTTTCAGGCTTCGCAGCTTTTATATAAGATGGGCGATTCCCTTTTTTTGTGCTGGCATGTAAAGTAAACTGACTGATAAGAAGAATTTCTCCCTTAACATCCGTTATGGGCAAGTTCATGACCCCATTTTCATCATCAAACACACGTAACCTGGCAATTTTACCACTTAACCATTCAATATCCTCAGCATTGTCAGATTCTTCTATGCCCAATAATATGAGTAAACCATAACCTATTCCGGCATGTTCAACCCCGTCAATTACTACTGATGATTGCGTTACCCTCTGTATGACTGCTCTCATATGTTTTGTTTTTTATATTTGATGAAAAAATGTCAGTTCCTGGTATCCTGACCGGTAAGCATATTAAGATAATTGTGATACCGGTAGGGGTGTATTTCGCCTTCTTCAAGCTTTTCTTTGACCTTACAGCCCGGTTCATGCAAATGAGTACAATTATCAAAACGGCACTGGTTGAAAAGTTTAAGCATTTCAGGAAAATAATGGCATAACTCCCATGGCTCAAAATCAACCAGGCCAAATTCTTTAATACCGGGAGTATCAATTATGAATCCTCCCTTTGATAGTCGAAACATTTCAGCAAAGGTTGTTGTATGCTTTCCTTTAAGGTGAGCCAGTGATATTTCATCCACTTTAAGGTTCAGTCCGGGTTCAATTGCATTAATGAGTGTGGATTTCCCTACTCCGGAATGTCCTGAAAGCAGAGTAATTTTGTTGCTCAGTAAGTCAGAAAAATCATCCAGATTGGTTTTTCTGGTAGCGCTAACCTTCAAACATTTGTAACCCAATGGCTCATATATGGAAATCAATTCATCAAGCAATTGCTCTTCTTCCTCTTCGTAAAGGTCATACTTATTAAAAACGATATGTGCAGGCACACTATAGGCTTCACAATTTACAAGAAATCTGTCAATAAAACCTGTAGAAGTTCTGGGTAAAAAGAGTGTGGCAATTAGTAATGCCTGGTCAAGATTGGCTGCAATTACCTGGCTTCTTCGGCTCAGCTTGGTGGCTTTTCGGATTATATGGTTTTTTCTTTCATGTATTTGGGTGATTATCCCGGTGCCCTGGTCATGTTCCAGTGAGAATTCAACTTTATCTCCTACTGCAACAGGATTTGTTGCCCTTATTCCTTCCATCTTAAACTTTCCACGTAACCTGCAATCATAGGTGTTACCTTTCTCATCCAAAACTTTATACCAGCTCCCTGTGGATTTTATGATTATACCTTCCAAAACTTCCAATTTAAGTTAGATAAAAAATAAAATTAGAAAAAATAAAACATTTTGAATAATGCTGGAGTCAGAAAAACCTATATTAGGATATTTTTTTGATATTAGTGACAATTATTTTCATTTTCAATTTATTGTAAAAAGAAAAAATCTCTAAATTGCATCAAGGTGCAATCAAAATATGAATTCATCGTTTACAAATAATTAGAAATTGAATTGCAGGGTAATATATTCAACAGTACTTTTTAATGATTAAAGAGATTAATTGGGGAATCATTGGTTGCGGAAACGTAACTGAGGTAAAAAGCGGACCGGCCTTCAATAAGATTAAAGGCTCCCGGCTTGTAGCTGTGATGCGCCGCAATGCAGAAATGGCGAAGGATTATGCATTCAGACATAATGTGCCCAGATGGTACACGGATGCCACCGATCTGATAAATGATCCGGAAGTAAATGCCGTTTATATTGCCACACCACCATCTTCTCACGCGCAATATGCAATAAAGGCCATGTTGGCAGGTAAGCCTGTTTATGTTGAGAAACCCATGGCTGCTAATTACAGCGACTGTCTTGAGATGATTAAAGTTTCCAGGCAAACCGGCATACCTCTTCTTGTTGCTTATTACAGAAGAATGCTGCCTGGATTTATTAAAATTAAAGAATTGCTGGAGTCAGGCATTATCGGGAAACCTGAGAGTTTTACCATCAGGTTTTTTCAACCTCCGTATCCACATGATTTAACTGAACCCAAGCCATGGAGAGTACAGCCCGAAATTTCGGGCGGGGGATATCTTTTTGATCTGGCAAGTCATCAACTCGATTTCCTGGATTATGTTTTAGGGCCTTTGGACGTGGTTTCTTCTGTGGCAGCAAATCATGGAAAACTTTACACGCCTGAAGACTTTGTATCTGCTCAGTTTGGGGCAAAGAATGGCACAGTTAAAGGCACAGGATTGTGGTGGTTTACATCTCCGGATTATTTAAGAGAAGACCATATGAAAATTACTGGCGAGAAAGGTAAAATCTCTTTTTCCTGTTTTGGATTTACACCCGTAAAACTTGAAAAGGATAACCGGATTCAGCTTTTCGAATTTCCACGCCCGGCACATGTTCAGCTGGATCTTATCCAAACAGTAGTTGAGCAATTGCAGGGAATTGGAAGTTGCCCGTCAAATGCAGAAACTGCATCAAGAACCAGTCTGATAATGGATAAAATTACAGGAAAATCAATTCCTGAAAATTACTAACTTCGCTTCTTTCAAATAAAAATGTGAAATAATCAGGATAGATAATGTCAATTTTTGTTGCCGATGTAAGCAAGATGTATGGAATTCAGAAAGCTCTTGACAGAGTTAATCTTTCTGTTGCAAAAGGTGAAGTTGTTGCCTTGCTGGGACCCAATGGTGCAGGTAAAAGCACCATGATGAAAATCATAACCTGCTATCTGCCGCAAAATGAGGGAGAGGTTAAGGTTTGTGGGTATAATGTAATGACAGAATCCCTCAAAGTACGTCAGATGGTTGGTTATTTGCCAGAAAACAATCCTTTATATCCGGATATGTATGTGCGCGAATATCTTGAGTTCGTTGCCGGCATTCATAAACTTGGCAGCAAAGCTAAAACCAGGGTAAAAGAGATGATACATCAGACAGGTCTGGAGCCTGAGCACCACAAAAAAATAGGAGCACTATCAAAAGGCTACAGGCAAAGAGTAGGTATTGCCCAGGCATTGATACATGATCCGGAGGTTCTGATCCTTGATGAACCCACCTCAGGTCTTGATCCCAATCAGCTTGTTGAAATCCGAAATCTCATCAGGAAGGTTGGTGAGCAAAAAACCGTTTTACTCTCTACACATATCATGCAGGAAGTTGAAGCAGTTTGTGATAGAGTAGTAATTATAAATAAAGGAAAAATTGTTGCCGACGCACCAACACATGAATTACAATTGCTAAACATGGCAAACCGCATCATAAGGATGGAATTTGACAAAACCTACAAATGGGAAAACTTAAAGGATATTGCAGGTGTAGCGGAAGTGCAGGCTGAAGGAGAAAAGATAGTCAGAATTTTTGTTAGTTCAGAGGAAGATGTAAGAGGCAGGATTTTCCGTTTTTGTGCTCAGAATAATTGGATAATACTTGGAATGGGATATGAGGATCAGTCTGTAGAACAGGTATTTCGTAAGCTTACATTTGAAAGCTGAAATCATAAATTATAATTTTATTGTTTACCTTTGCTCCCTGAAAATTTTTAAATAACAGAAACATTACTTTAATAGAAAAAAATGGGTTATTTGTTTACATCCGAATCGGTTTCCGAAGGACACCCTGATAAAATAGCAGATCAAATCTCAGATGCCTTGCTTGATGAATTTTTACGTCAGGACCCTGAATCAAAAGTTGCATGTGAAACCCTGGTTACAACAGGTCTGGTAGTGTGCAGCGGAGAAGTAAAAACCAATGCATGGGTTGATATACAGAATGTCGTAAGAGATGTATTAAAGGAAATAGGATATACCGATTCGGCCTATAAGTTTGAAGCAGAGTCCTGTGGAGTAATTTCTGCTATACATGAGCAATCGCCTGATATTAACCAGGGTGTTGAGCGCGAAAAAGAAGAAGAACAGGGAGCAGGTGATCAGGGAATGATGTTCGGTTATGCATCTCGTGAAACCGATGAATTGATGCCTCTTCCTCTTGATTTATCACATATTCTTCTTCAGGAGCTGGCAGCCATAAGAAAAGAAGGCAAACTTATGCCCTATCTGCGACCTGATTCCAAAGCCCAGGTTACAGTTGAATATGATGACAATCACCAGCCTGTGAGAATTGATACCATTGTTGTTTCAACACAGCACGATGAATTTGTCAAACCTGAAGGAAAGACAAAAGAAGATAAAACAAGAGCAGAAATGCAAATGCAGCAGAGAATTAAAGAGGACATTGAAAAGTATGTTATCCCCAGGGCTGCTGATATTCTGCCTGACAGATTGAGGCCTTTATTTATTAATGGTTTCCGTTTGCTTGTAAACCCTACAGGTAAATTTGTAATAGGAGGACCTCATGGTGACAGCGGCCTCACAGGACGTAAAATCATTGTGGATACTTACGGTGGAAAAGGTGCGCATGGCGGCGGAGCTTTTTCCGGTAAAGATGCCAGTAAGGTTGACCGATCAGCAGCTTATGCAACACGACACATTGCCAAAAATATGGTTTATGCGGGTATTGCTGATGAGGTACTGGTACAGGTGGCTTATGCAATTGGAGTTGCTGAACCCGTTGGATTATACGTTAATACTTTTGGTACAGCCAAAGTAAATGTTACAGATATTGAGATTGCAGAGAAGATCAGTGAAATATTTGATCTGAGACCCTTCGCAATTATTAAGCGTTTTGGACTGAAAAACCCCATTTTTCTGCCTACCTGCACATATGGGCACTTTGGCAGAACGCCTTTTGTAAAAGAAGTTGAAGTGAAATATCAGGATAATGAAACCCGCAAAGAACTCGTAAACGGAGAAGAAAAGTTTTACAAAAAAGTGGAATTTTTCGCCTGGGAAAAGCTTGATTATGTTGATATTCTGAAAAAAGAGTTTGGGTTATAAAACCCATTTATTTTCTGCTACCATTTTAAATGTCTTTTTTATATAGGTTTAGAAGTTTTTTATTCAGAAAAACCGGTTAAGACATTGTGAAAGGATAATTATATATGAATTCCGGAATCCGCAACGAGAAAAGTATAGAAACAAAGGTATTTGTAGGCCTGGGCTTACTTGTTGTTCTTGTTGTTTTTGTTGCTTTTATAACGTTTCGAAGTTTTAACAACCTTACCCGGTCGGCAGACCGGCTGGCTGCTCCCAATCAAAATATCGAAATGCTGCATGATATTATATTCTCCATTTATCAGGCTGAAAGTAATATCAGAAAATATACCCTTACGCAGGATGAGGATTTCCTGAATTTATATTTTATCGAACTTGAAAAGATTGACTCGCGTGTGGACTCTTTGTACAGGCTTTCTGTTTCCGACCCGTATTTTTCCACAAAACTCGATTCTATTAATTTGCTTTTGAATGCAAAAGTATCCCTACTCGAACAATTTATTGAACTGAAGTCAACGGATGACAACTCTGTTTTTTATGATATGGCAATCAGGCAGGTTGCACGGATTACCACTACAGAAAAGACAGAGCCTCAGGAAGAACTATTTGTTGCCGAGGAGGATGATGAAGAGATAGAAGAGCAGACGACGACTCCCGAGCCGAAAATTACAGAAGAAGTAATACTTAACGATGAAGAGGAGAAACGTGGGCTTTTAAGAAGATTTATAGATTTTTTCAGCAGGCAAAAACAAGATGATACCAAAGATGAAGCTGAGACCGAAGAAGCCGGGGAAATTACAGAATTTGCTGATATACCCTACTTCCCCATAGAGTTACCTGACGTTGATTATGAGCCGGATATAGATATGGAGAGTTTGCGTAGTGATATACAAAAAGTGCTTGCAGATGTGCAAAGAATGGCAGTACAGTATCAAAGGGAGATGATGCAGAGAGAGAATGAAATACTATTTGAGGATAAACAAATCATGGACCGGATCTGGAATATTATTACCTTACTTGAAGACTACGAAAGGAACAAAGTAAGTATTGAAGCATCTGATTCCCATGACATTGTAAGGTCCTCTTCACGTACCATATTTATCATTATTCTGGTCTGTTTTTTTATTCTGATTGTTTTTTCATGGATGATTTCATACGATATTGCCCGCAGTCGCTTTTACAAACAACAGCTGATGTCGGAAAAGGATAGGGCTGAAAGCATGGTGAAAATCAAGCAAAGATTTATGGCACATGTAAGCCATGAGGTCCGCACACCATTAAGTGCAATTATCGGATTTACCAACCAGATGAAAAAAACCAGACTAAATGATGACCAGGAGCTGTTTAATGAAGCCATTGAAAAATCTTCAAATCATTTATTGGGCATAGTTAATGATATTCTTGATTTTTCCAAAATTGAGGCGGGCAAACTGGTGCTTGAAAATATTGCACTCAACATAAGGGATTTGACCTATGATATTTATTATGCGCTGAATCTTTTGGCAAAAGAAAAAAACCTTGATTTTAATGTTGACTTTTCAGGATTGAAAAACACAATGGTTTATGGAGATCCCCTGCGAATCAAGCAAATCCTTTTGAATCTGGCAGGCAATGCGGTTAAATTTACCGACGAAGGATATGTAAAAATAACTTTATCCGATTCCGTATCATCAGAAGAACCTGACTTTATCAATCTACATTTTAATATTGAGGACAGTGGTCCGGGAATTGCTCCGGAGCAGCAAAAAATAATATTTGAAGAATTTGCCCAGGCAGAAACATTTACCACGAGAAAACATGGTGGTACAGGGCTGGGTTTATCTATAAGTGCGCGACTGATAGAATTGATGAAAGGTACTATTAACCTGAAAAGCGAACCCGGAAAAGGATCCAGCTTTTCTGTATTACTGCCTTTGCGAAAAGTTGATGATGTGGATATAAATGATGAAGAACTTTCACAGGATAAGAACACAGAATACTCTCCGGGAAAGCCTGTTTTTGATATTAGAAGGTATTCCAATCCTCCCATGGAAAAGGTAAATGTTCTGGTGGTGGAAGATAAGCGTACAAATCAGATGGTGGTTTCCATGATGTTAAAGGATATGGGTTGTAATGTGGAGCTTGCATCAAACGGTGAAGAAGCTCTGGAGAAAGTTGAACCGGGAAAGTTTGATCTTATATTTTTAGATATACAAATGCCGGTTATGGATGGATACACTACTTTTAATGCCCTCAGGAAGAAATATAACGATCAGGATATGCCATACGTTGTTGGCCTGAGTGGAAAAGTTTTAAAGGAGGATGTTGAATTTGCTATCACCAACGGGATGGATGATTATGTTCCAAAACCAGTAACCGTAAAATCCTTGCAGGAGTGCCTGAAAAAATGGGCAGATAAGTTATCGTCAAAGGGCGGTAAATAATATCTGATGAAACCTGCATGAGCAACGAAGCTCAAAAAAGGAGATGAAAATATACATGCAAGTTGCGTGCCTGCCGGCAGGCACAGCATTAGACCAAAGCGTTAACCAGATTATTTTCTGATGAATTTACAGGGCTTTCATTGATTAGATTTAAAGTACAAGCCTTTCTTTAAAATATAATCAAAAACCCGCCAGTGAAGCATGTACCTTGGAAGCTTCTCTTGTGAAAAGCAATCACGGATATAGGTAGAAGAGATTTCTAAAAGCGGGGCTTTTATCTTTTTCATTGATTTGTGTGATAAAAACTTCCCGCCTTCAAAACCCGGTCTTGGATATACGTATATTTGTAACATATCAAATATTTGCTCATAATTTTTCCATTGGTCAAAGACCTCCAGGTTATCACTGCCAATGATGAGAACAAAGTTTTTATCAGGAAAATCTTTTTTTAGTCTTTCAATTGTCAGGTAAGTGTAATGAGGTGCCTGCATATTCTGCTCTATCTCACAAATATTAAATGCCGGGGTTTCCGTTATGGCCAGCTCCAGCATAGCTTTTCTGGCATCCCACGAGCCGCGAGTTTGATTAGTTTTCAATGGGTTTTGTGGTGATAAAACAAACCAGATTTCTGTAATATCTGAATGGTTTACCAAATACTCGGCAATTATAAGATGCCCGCTATGAACAGGGTCAAATGATCCAAAGAAAAGACCGGTCTTTTTTACAACTTCTTCACTCATGCCCTGTGACTTAAAAATTCAAATATCGTATTTTTTGTCTCCTCTATAGCTTTATCAAGGTCATCATTTACAATCTGAATATCAAATTGTGGAGCAAATTTCAACTCGTATTCCGCTTTGTTAATTCTTTTTGCAAGGCTTTCAGGAGTTTCAGTTCCTCTGTCATTAAGTCTTTTCTTTAACTCTTCAAGGGAGGGTGGTAAAACAAAAATTGCAAGCGAGTTTCTGGGGTACTGTTTTTTTATATTCAACCCTCCGGCTACGTCCACATCAAAAATAACATGTTTGCCATTTTGCCAAATCCTGTCAACTTCGCTGTAAAGCGTTCCGTAGTAATTGCCAGAATAAACCTCTTCCCATTCAAGGAACTCCCCATTTTCAATTTTTTGCCTGAATTCTTCTTCTGAAAGGAAATAATAATCTTTGCCATGAATTTCGCCCTGCCTTGGTTTGCGACTGCATGCCGAAACAGAAAACTCAAGCTGGTTTAATTCTGGTAAAACAGCTCTTACTATAGTCGTTTTTCCAGACCCCGAAGGAGCACATATTATGATCATCTTTCCTTCCATGTTCCAATTATATTTAGCCGCAGACCAATTTTATGTTTTTGTTTTTAAAGAACATTCATAAGTTGTTCTTTGATTTTTTCCAGTTCATCCTTCATTTGTACTACCAGTTTTTGAATTTCAGCATCATTGGCCTTGCTCCCAATTGTATTGATTTCTCTTCCTATTTCCTGAGCAATAAAACCCAGTTTTTTACCCCCTGCTTTTTCGCTTTCCAATGTTTCAAGAAAATAATCAAGGTGTTTTTTCAGCCTGACCTTTTCCTCTGTGATATCCAGTTTTTCCAGATAAAAAATAATTTCCTGCTCAAACCGGTTTTCATCAATCTTCACATTTTCATTGATTTCCTTCAATGATCTGTAAATACGCTCTTTAACGTTTTGAATACGGTCTTTTTCAAAGGGTTTGATTTTATCCAGCAGAGTCTTGATGTTACTTTCTCTTTTTACAATATCGTCTTGCAGGTGCTCACCCTCTGACCGCCTGTAGTTATTTGCCTGGTCAATGGCTTCATTTACGCAGCTTTCAAGAGTAAGCCATTCCTGTGACTCAGGCTCCTGATTGGTTGTTTTCAGGATATCAGGTAAGCGAAGTATTGCAGGAAGTATATCATCCGATACCTCAGTTCCAAGCTTATCTGCCACATCTTTAAGTTCATTGTAGTAGTTGATGAGAAGAGGTTTGTTGAGGGTGCAGCCGGTATCAGTTCCTTGCTGTTCAATGGTAATTACCAGTTCTATCTTTCCCCTGTGCATCTTCGTATTAAGCATGTTGCGTAATACATTTTCAAATTCCCTGTAAAGATTTGGGGTTTTAACAGAAAGATCCAGGTTTTTACTGTTTAATGCCCTGATCTCTGCTTTTATAGTTTTATCCTGATAATGGCATAATGATTTGCCATACCCTGTCATTGAAACAATCATAAAAGTATTTTTATGCAAACCTAATGGTTTTTTTCAAATTCAGGGTTTTTATGTTTTGCTTTGTTGTTTTGTTCTTCTTTAAACCCAACTCTGTCCATCGACCCCCAGGTTTTTTCACCTATAAAGTATTTAAAATTACCTCTTATATTAAAGATGAGCACAAATGGATGGTAAAAGATGGGTTCGAGCATTGCGGTAAAGAGCATTTTAAGTACTTCCCGTTTTTTGTTGTATCTGTGGAAGGATAATTCTTCAAAAAGTATTGCCCAGTGAGAAAGGGTAACAGCAAAAAAGTAAATTGTAGCCAGCAGCAGGAAGAAAAATGGCCAGTTGGGTATACCCAGGAATGCAATGATAATAAAATATACGATACCAATAAATTCCATGATTGGGGCAAGCCATTCAAAGAAAAACCAATAGGGGTGTCCCAATAATCCTAAGGTTTTGTATTTGGGATTAAAAAACAGTTTAAAATGCATGAAAAGACTTTCCATGTTGCCCCTTGTCCATCTGTCGCGTTGGCGGCCAAGCACTTTGAGTGTAGCAGGTACTTCAGTCCAGCATAAAGGGTCGGGGATATAAATAACCCTGTATTTTTCCTTAATTTCTGACATATACCGGCGCATCCGCACAATAAGCTCCATATCTTCACCAACAAGGTTTGTATTGTATCCTCCGACTTTAAGAACGATATCACGGTTAAACATTCCAAATGCCCCTGATACAAGAAGCAAACCATTGAGTTTACTCCATGCCATCCGGCCCATTAAAAATGAGCGTGTGTATTCAAGCACCTGAACACGTGGAATAAACTTCTTTGGCAACTTAACTTCAGTAATCCTGCCCTCCTCTATCTTGCATGAATTGGCGATGCGAATTACTCCTCCGGAAGCTATTATTTTTCTCTGTGTTTCTTCAAGAAAGGGTTTGGCCATAATTAACAAAGCATCTTCCACCAGAACAGAGTCAACATCAACTACAGAAACATATTCCTTTTGCGAAAAATTGACTGCTGCATTCAGGGCGTCGGCTTTTCCGCCATTTTCCTTGTCAATTACAATAAGCTTGTTAAATGCTTTGTTACGCGATTTATATATACCTCTTACGGGTTTGGTTTTGATTTTCTGCTCATAAAGAACATCTACTAACTCAAGTTCATAGGCCTTTATGACTTTTTCCATTGAATCATCTTTGCTCCCGTCATTAACTATGATTACTTCAAAATCATTATAATGAAGCGATAAAAGGCTGCGAATATTATCTATTATGGTTTTTCCTTCATTGTAAGCCGGGGCAATTACTGAAATGGAGGGCGCAAGGGGAGAAGAGATTAAAACTTTGTAATCAATAAATGAGTTTTTTCTGATATAATTCAGCATAGATAATGCTGAAAATATTGCCAATGCAACATAAGACCCAAATATAAAAATGGTAATAATAATAATGCCATTTTCAATGATAAATTGAAGGGACCTGAAAAATTCTATCATGATTCCGTGTTTTGTAAAGCGTTAATTATCATATCCTTAAGCTGCAGATCTGCGTCTTCAAACATCCTGGAAAGCTGATTCTGTCCTTCAGGCTTTATAGAGTAAAGTATTTTGACAGCAAGCATCCTTAACTTGAAAGAATTTTCCGGTTCTTTTGCAGCCTCAGTTAAGAAGGGAACTTCATTTGCTGTGGCAATCATTTGAAGTGTATCAACTATCTCAAATCTGATTTTTCGAATGGTAAGATCTCCGAGACTTTTGATTTCTTTTTGATTCTCATTCTCTCTATGGTGGTCTAAAAAATGAATGAGGTTATGGGTCTCCTCAAGGTACAACTGCTTCAAATCGGATATATATTCTGAAATTTCGAGAGGTTTTAAAGTTTGAACCGCAGCTAATCGTACTTCCGGATTTTCATGAAAGAGCAATTCTTTCACCTTGGGTGCAGAGTGAAGATGTTTAAAAAGAGCAATCATTCTCAATGCAAATACAACTACAGAGTAATTTTCATTGTCAAGCCATGGTTCAAACGAATCTATGTTAATTTGATGATAAACCAGCGTATCATATATATTTAATTGTTCCCATTCTGACAGCGGATACTTCATATTATCAAGAAAAGCCAACGGAGCATTTTCCGAAAGTTTTACCATTGCAACCTGTGCTTCAACACGTATAATCGGGCTTTTGGCATTGACAAAACCGGCAATATAATCATTGGCATCTTTTACATCCATTTGCGCCACCTCACGAAAACCTTTTGCTTTTTGATCCCAGCGCCGATGATAAACCTTTCTTAAAGAATCTTTATGCAACCCAAGATTAAAATATAGGTCACGGAGTTTGACAGATGTTTCCCCGTAAAGATTTGAATGCAATTGTCTTAATTCATCAATCAGAATCTGACGATTCTCAGTTTTATCAATACCTCTGAATTCAATATGATCAGCCTCATCGTTAAAAAGAAAATCAGCAAGCTGCTCCTGAAATTCAATTTTGAGTTCCTTCTTCTTTCTTCTTTTTCTGGTTTGAATCTGTCGGTTGATAAGAATAGCAATAAAAAGTACCAACAAACTGAAAAGCAGGTAAATCAGTATAACTATGAGTGTCTTAACTTTCAGAGGTGAACTCTTGTAGGTATTTATGAAACGCTGCCATATTCCTGGTTTTGTATCATTATCAATAATTTCGTTGCTGCCTGTTAAGTTTGTGTAAAGCAGTAAAAAACTGCCATAATTTTTCAGTACCTTGTTAAACACAACTGTTTTCAGGCTGGGGAACTCCTTATCCTTAAAGGAAATTGATTCAGCAGGCAGGTTTACGTTTCCTGACAGTTGACCGGCCTCATTTGCATAGACCCCGGTCTGAATAGTTTGAGTAATTATTATAAAAATTAAAACAAGTAAAAAACGCATCCCCCTTATTTGGTTTATTAATTATAGTTTTCTGTTTAGTGATATGTTAAAAACGGAATATTAATCCCCCCTCTCCCACAAAAGGATTACCCCATAAAGCATCTTCATCGTAAAATTTATAACCCGCTCCCAATCTCAGAAATAATCGATTAGAAAGTTTCATCTGATAAAGAAGCATAGCTTCGAAAATGGTGCCTCCCAGGTCATAAATCTGGCCTCCCATGATTTTATCTAAATCTGCCGAATATCCTCTGCCGATAATAAGTGAAAGGTAATGATCGGATGAACCAAAAAAACGTTTAGTGGTTAAAAAGTAAGATTGACCATTTGGGTCATTGCCGTCGGATGAAAATGAGTAATAGGGCCTGAATGAAAAATAATATTGTCTGTAGTATTTGCTGATTGAACCGGTCAGAATGAGCAGGTCCTTGTTGTTAAAATTAAGCAATCTGAAACCTCCTGAAAACTCCCATGAAGCAGGTAGAGACTGAAAAAGTTCAAACCCAAAACGAGAAACAGGAAATAACCTGCCATCGGGAGAATATCCGATATTAAGATAAAGGTAAGTTCCCGGTCTTACAGTGGGGTAGGCATCAAATTCAATTTGCAGACTGTTGAGTTCATAGCGTTCAGCATAATTGACCCGTCCAATTAAAGGCCCGATAAACTGGGTTTTTCTGCCTAGTTCTGCATAATAAAAATGCCAGGGGTCATTATCGGATTCCAGGAAGTAATACCCTCGATACCCCAGTCCTATATGGTTAATTAGTTTCCTTCTTTCAATTGCCCTTATAAGATCATTTGCCTCCCGGTAGGATGGGTCAAGCTCAAGGATCTGGTTCAGGATTAAAAGTGCAGCTGTTTCGTCATCTGTTTCCTTTAAAGCCAAAGCTTTGCGATACAACAGATGTGTATTGTTTGGCAGGTCAGCCAGGGCAATGTCAATGTATCTTAGCGCGTCAGAATAATTTTCTGACCACATCTCAACATCTATCAAAGCAAATAAAGCATCCCGGTTTCGCGGAGCAACCCTTCTCACTTCCCTGAGAATATCTCTTGCCTCATTATAGCTCCCTTCCCATGAATAAGTTCTCGCTTTTAAAATCGATGCATCATGAAAATCAGGATGAGAGTTTAAAATTTCATTACACACCTGCCTTGCCTGTTCATAAAGCCCGTTTTGTGCAAGCTCACGTGCCCTGTTAAACCTTATGTCAGGATTAATCTGGGCAGAAACAGCAGTTGTATAAGATAATAGAAGAACAGTTAAAACCCAATACAACGATATTTTTTTTAACCTGATATTATGTTCGAAACTCCAGTTATATTTCATTACACCGTCTGTTTTTTTGTAGCTTTTGCATGCAAATGAATCAAGATGAGCTAATCGATGTTTCTTTGAATATCATGAACTTTGGGGGTGATTTCAGGTAGTATTACCGGAAAATCATAAAATCATTTTATCAATTACTTTTTCAATAAAAACCTTTTAACCCTGATTGATAATTCATTAGGACTGAAAGGCTTGGTGAGATAGTCATCTGCACCCAGCTTAAATGCCTCAATGATGGTTTCTTCATTTCCTACCTTCGACAGCACGATTATGGGTGTGGTTTTTTTAAGCTCATTTCTGAGCAGATTGATCAGCTCAAGCCCTCCAGTAAAAGGCATAAGCAAATCTGTAATAATCAAATTAAATTCCTCATTCTTGATTTTTTCGCTTGCTACGCGACCGTCATTTGCAACCACAACCTGGTATCCTTCGCGCAGAAGTTTATGCTCAATAGCTTTAATCATCATGAAATCATCTTCGCATACTAAAATTTTCATAGCTCAATCTTTTAAAATGAATTGAATTGTTCCAAATTTACATATTTAACCCTAATATTATTTAGTCTGATCACGTAAACTGCTTTTAAAGCATCAATTTACAAGTGAAAAAATCTCATAAAACATTTAATGTTGTGTTTTTCAGCTAATTGACCGGTGTTTGCAGGGTAAAAAAGTTAATCACACCTTGACTTGTAAAACTTTTTCCAGCAATACTTTATTCAAGGTTTGATTTGTCTGTTTTTACATTAACAAAGACTAAATAATAAAAAAATTCCCCAAAATTAAGAA
>REDJ01000214.1 GCA_007693555.1 Bacteroidota bacterium | reverse complement strand
CCATCCTGGTGTTGCAATCCTTCACCTGCAAGGGTTGTACGACCTGATGTTCCTCCAAGCAAAAACCCGCGGGCACGCATGTCGGCAGCAGCCCAAACCAGGTCGCCAATACGCTGGAAGCCAAACATAGAGTAATAAATAAACATGGGAATCATGTTAACTCCATGAGTAGAATAGGAGGTACCGGCAGCAATAAATGACGCCATACAGCCGGCCTCGGTGATTCCTTCTTCAAGGATTGCGCCGTCCTTGGCTTCTTTGTAATAAAGGAATGAATCCCTATCAACCGGTTCATAGTTCTGACCCACGTGCGAATATATACCAAATTTGCGGAACAAAGAATCCATACCAAAAGTGCGGGACTCATCGGGTACGATGGGAACCACAAGTTTACCCATGTTTTTATCACCCATCATTTTGTTCATCAGATTCACCATCGACATGGTAGTAGCCAGCTCCCGATCACCTGAACCTTCGATTAGTTCAGCATAAACCTTTTCGTCGGGCAGTGTAATGGGGGGAGAATCCGATACTCTTTTGGGCAAATAACCTCCCAGTTCTTCCCTGCGTTTTTTCAGGTATTGGATCTCTTCGCTGTCTTCAGCCGGCCGGAAGAACGGAGCTTTTCTGGCCTGTTCATCAGAAAGGGGAATACCAAAACGACTTCTGAAGTGCAGTAATTCCTCTTCGTTGAGTTTTTTCTGCTGGTGAGTAATATTTCTGCCCTCACCTGCTTCGCCCAGTCCATAACCTTTAATGGTTTGTGCAAGGATAACTACAGGACCGTCCTTGTAATTAACAGCCTGTTGGTATGCATTATATACTTTCTTGGGATCGTGTCCTCCCCGGTTCAGTTTTTCAAGCTGCTCATCCGAATAGTTTTCAACCAATTTCAGAAGTTTTTCACTTCTGCCGAAGAAGTCTTTCCTGATATAATCTCCTGATGAAACCACATATTTCTGGAACTGCCCATCGGGGGTTTCTTCCATGGCTTTAAGTAAATCGCCACTTTCATCTTTGGCAATAAGAGGATCCCAGTCACTGCCCCAGATAACTTTTATTACCTTCCAGCGGGCACCTTTAAAAGCAGCTTCAAGTTCCTGAATAATTTTACCGTTTCCTCTCACAGGCCCGTCGAGGCGCTGCAGGTTACAGTTAACCAAAAAAATGAGATTATTGAGATTTTCGCGGCTGGCAACAGTAATGGCACCCAATGATTCGGGCTCATCCATCTCGCCATCGCCCATAAAAGCCCAGATTTTCTGGTCGGTTACTTTCTTTAAACCGCGGTCTTCCAGGTACTTGTTAAAGCGTGCCTGGTAAATAGCCATTAGCGGCCCCAATCCCATCGAAACTGTTGGAAAACGCCAGTAATCGGGCATCAGCCGCGGGTGCGGATACGATGGTAAACCACCCTCTTTGCGCAGTTCCTGGCGGAAGTTGTGCAAATCAGTTTCTGTAAGTCTGCCTTCCAAAAAAGAACGTGCATAAAGACCGGGAGAAGCATGACCCTGAAAATATACTATGTCAGCGGGGTCTTCCTTATCACCTCCGCGGAAGAAATGATTAAAAGCCACTTCTAATAGTGTCGCAGAAGATGCATAGGTTGAAATGTGTCCACCAATTCCTTCCGACTCCAAATTAGCTTTTACTACCATTGCCATGGCATTCCAGCGGACAAGACTTTTAATCCTGCGCTCAATTTCCCGGCTTCCCGGAAAAGGAACTTCTTTGCGAGGCGATATGCTGTTTATATAAGGTGTATTACCAGGGCAACGGAAAACGATCCCCTCTTTATGGGCCTTGTTTTGCAACATTGCCAGTATTTCGCGCACCCGCTGCGGTTCCTCGTGTTGAATCAAATACTCAAGCGACTCAAGCCACTCCTTATTTTCTAATTCATAATACTCTTTTTTGCTCATGGATTTTTATTTAAAAAATTATTGTGAATTTTTATTTAATCAATATAAGTTTAAAAAAGAAAACACTGCTACACATTGATAGTGCATTACCTTTATACAACTAAAATATCTTATGGATGAAAATTAAATACTAAGTTAATAAAACCTGCTCTTATTAACATCATCATCAATAAAAAAACTATACATAAATTTCTCTAAAGATATATAATCAAAAGGGGCGGATGAATGTTCATCCGCCCCATAAATTATTCGCCCGGGAGCAATAAGTAAAAATAATTTTTCCTACTCAAACCGAAGCTCTTTTGACCTCACAAATTCACCATCAATATATACTCTAACTTCATAAGCTCCGGGTTCCAGACGATCCGGATGATTGATTATAAAATCAACCGGAATATATTCACCCGTAAAGTTTACTTCCTTCTTTTTTGTATAAGGAACTTCCTCTAATGTTTCTGTTATTGTAAAGGTTTCAGCAGAAGGATACATAACCAGTCCCTGGGGGTTCAGCATATTTAAGTAAACCGTTCTGTTACCAGGTATTGAGAAAGGAGTACCTGCAATTTCAAAGCTAATAAATGTCTGATCCACCCTTCGGGCTCTTGAAATATTGTATCTGTCGGCCCAAAGCCAGCGTTCCCATTTGGTAAGAGGGCTTATATTAAATGCATGTAAACCACGGGAAACATCCACGCTATCCTGCAGCAATGAAAGCTGTTCAGAAAGAACATTGAACTGATCGTTCAGAACCTCATGCTCAGCAACCAATCCGGCATGCTGTTCCTGCAATCTTTCGTAATCTGCCTGCATGAGTTTGAATTCCTCAATCTGATTTCTTAGCTGAGTAACCTCACGTGCTCTGACCCGCAGACCGGAAATCTGAGCATCTCTGCTTCGAATTTCCTCCTCATATGCGAGTTGTAAATTTTCCAATTCTGCTTTAAAATCAGCAGTTTCTAGCCTGCTGGCATCTCTTTCGGTTTTCATGCGCTGATACTCATCCATAAGTATCTGTTTGTCACTTTCCAGTGATTCATTTTCATCTGCTAATCTGCCTCCGCGAATGGCAAAAATAATCAGAAAAATCAGTGACAAAAGCAACAATATTCCTAATATAACCAATCCTATGCGCATGTTTTTGCCTGATTGATTTTGACCAATTGTTTCCATATTACTGTTTTTTTTTTGAGATTTGACATTACATAATTATTTCATTAAAATTATGCTTTATCTACTACAAATATAAGACTTATAAGGTAAAAAGTTAACTTTATCAAGCCTTAAAAACAGGATTTTAAGTCAATTTATCTTTTTTTGGTGATACACTCATAGGAACATATTCTAATGAACAAGCCTGCAGAGAAAATCCGGTCAAAATTTATTGCACACCGCGGTGAATCATATGATGCCCCGGAAAACACGATGTCAGCCATTCAACTGGCCTGGGACAGAGCAGTTGAGATTGTTGAAGTTGATGTGCATCTTACCGCTGACAATGAAATCTGTGTGATCCACGATAAAGATACACTTCGGACAACTGGCAAAAATCTAACAGTCAGGAAATCCAGCATGGAAGAACTGCGAAAACTTGATGCCGGTTCATGGAAAGGCAAAAAATGGGCTGGTGAAAAAATCCCAACGCTGAAAGAAACTTTGGCGAGTGTTCCTGAAAATGGAAAGCTGGTTATAGAAATCAAAAGCGATTTCAGGATACTGGATACACTGAAACATGACACCAAAAATAGCGGCTTACACTACGACCAGATAGAAATTATTGCCTTCGACCTGCAAACCCTTGCGAGGGCCAAACAAATGATGCCGCAATACAAGATGTTCTGGCTGTTTATATCAAGACCTGTCTGGCTTCAGTATCTAACAGGAACAAATCCCGGGACCGTAATTCAAAAACTTAAGAAGTACAACATTGATGGCGTAAACATTGGCAATACCCGCTTTTTCAGGAAAGAGTTTATTGAAAAGTTTACATCTGAAGGTTACCCTGTTTATACCTGGACGGTGAATGACCTTAACAGAGCTCTGGAATTGCTGAAATGGGGAGTTGACTGCGTCACTACCGACAAAGCAGCATGGATGGCAGAAGTTTTAAAAGATCATTAGAAATGCGCATTTAATTTCAAAAATATGGCACGCATCATTTTAGGAATACATGGACTGGGAAACAAACCCGACAAAGAAACCTTGAGCAAATGGTGGCAACTTTCTTTGCAGGAGGGATTGGACAGGCAAGGTTTTAAAACAAAATTACCGGAATTTAAAATGATATATTGGGCTGATATTCTATATCCGCAGCCTTTGTACCAAACAATTGAAGATCCTGATGATCCTTATTTTATTGAAGAAAAATACACCCCGGCCCCACCCGACCTTAATCGCAAAAGTTACAGGGTAAGAAAAAAGATTGTAAGATTTATTGGGAAAAAACTTCACAGAATATTTCTTAATGAAGATTTTACACTGAGATATTCTTTCATACCGGATTATATCATCCGCAGGTACTTTACCGACCTGGATATTTATTACAAGGATGCATGTGAAAAAGAAGATCCGGAAGAATGTGAGAAGAAGGAACTTATCAAACAACGTCTTGCCGATGCCCTTGACGAGCATAAAAATGATGAGATTCTTCTCATAGCCCACTCCATGGGATCAATAATCGCCTTTGATGTTTTAAGTTTTTTTGCACCGGAATCCAAAGTTCATACATTTATCACCATCGGCTCACCATTGGGTTTGCCTCTGGTTGTGAGCAAAATAGCATCACAATATAAAAGCAAACCCAGTGGCAGAAGAGAGATGGTAACACCACCCGGAATCTATGGCAACTGGTTTAACTTTTCAGATGTTCTTGACAAGATAACCTTAAACTACAAGCTTTCGCGTAAATATATTTTCAACAGTAATGCTATTAAGCCCAGGGATTTTAATGTTGCAAATGATTATTTCAGTGAAGAAGGAAAACATAATCCACATAAGTCATTTGGATATCTGCGTACTAAAGAGTTTGCAAATATTTTGAATAACTTTTTATAGCCATACTCGGCAGGATTTTGCAATTTCTTAATACGCATAATCCTATGCAATATCCAAAAACAGACTAGAAGTAACAACCATTTCAAAAACCTGGGTTTCCGATTCAATATCTGTTTGCACAGCCCTTAGTGCCTAGTCTATCTCACCATTCCCTGTCATTAAAATTGCAAAAGGTCTGAACCGGGGCATTTTGGAAAAGGCTACTACAACAATAACCATTAGTGGAACGCTCAAAAACATCCCAACTATACCCCATATAGCACCCCAGAATGCCAGGGAAAGAATTATCACCAATGGACTAAGGTTTACACTGTTGCCCATTACCCTCGGGTCGACAAAATTGCCGATTACCACCTGTATCGCCCCTACAAATATCAGCACCAATAGCCCCGGGGTAAAGTCCCCAAACTGCAAAAAGCTGAAAAGCACGGGCAGAATTGTAGCCACATACGAACCCAAAACCGGGATGTAATTGAGCAGAAAAATTAAAAATGCCCAGAAAACCGGAAAATCTACTCCAATAATAAGCAGAACAATGTAGCTCAAAACACCTGTAGCAAGGCAAATTAAGGTTTTCAGCACCAGGTACTTCGATACTGAGCGCTCAACCTTTTCTATCAGGCGGTAAGTATCTTCAAACTTTTGGGTGTCGGAGAAAACCTTTTCGAGTTTCTTTCTAAATGAAGATTCTTCAATAAAAATGAATATCGTATAAATAAGCATCATAAATACGGTACCCAGTAAACCGGATGAATAATCTAAAAGGGAAAATGCAGCTGAACCGAAATCGAAGTCCTGAAAGTAAACTTTTAATGAGTCCAGAAGGTCAATGTTAAATGCTTCGTTGACCCTGTTTATGAGTATATCAAAATTTTTCAAATATCCCTCATACGTTATGGCAAGTATGCGGAAATTGGAAATAACAATATTAACAACAAAGTTTAAAGCCATTAGTATGATCAGAAAAGAGATCAGATTTTTAACCCATTCCGGAATCCTCTCTTTCACAAATCCTATACGGTTCATTACCAGCCTGATCTGCTTAACAATAAGCCAAAGAATCATCGCAAAAACAAAGGGCATGATCAGGCTTTTGCCAATAATCAGAATATACACGGTAGACATGAAAACAAAGAAAATACCGGCTAAACTTTTGAAGTCAACATATTTGGTCATCTTT
>REDJ01000086.1 GCA_007693555.1 Bacteroidota bacterium | reverse complement strand
GGAGCAGGTACCCGCATGATGTGGTATCCTGATAAAGCGGCTTTCCGGGCAGGAACACTGGATTTGGGTGATGCGGGGAAATGGGATAAGGATAGCATAGGTGGTTATAGCTTTGCATGGGGACAAAATACGAAAGCATCTGGAACTAGATCCACAGCCTGGGGAAATAATACAGAAGCATCTGGTTTTGATGCAACTGCCTGGGGTACTAATACCGAAGCATCCGGGTCAAGAGCTACTGCCTGGGGTTTAAATACTATAGCTTCCAATTGGAGAGCCACTGCCTGGGGACAAGATACTGAAGCATCCGGCGTTAGGGCCACAGCCTGGGGAAATAATACCGAAGCATCTGGCTCTAATGCCTCTTCATGGGGACGAGATAATGTAGCATCTGGAAGTTTTTCAACTGCCTGGGGTTTTGGTTCCGAGGCATCCGGCAGCAGAGCGACTTCCTGGGGTAGTAATACTGTAGCCCCTTCTGGACATGAAACTGCACTTGGAAGATTTAATACCGAATATACACCGTCTTCCACATCCGGATGGAACTCCAATGACCGACTGTTTGTTATCGGTAACGGAACATCAGAAAACAATCGACGTGATGCCCTTGTGCTGTTAAAAAACGGAAATCTGGGTTTGGGCACATCAAACCCCAACTATCTATTATCCATTCGGTACGATGATGTGGGGCTGGGGAGCACATCAGGTGGTTCTCTTACTTTCTATACTGATGGTGAAGAAAGAATGCGTTTGAGGGAATCCGGAAGAATGGGCATTGGTGTCAATAACCCCAGCGATCAACTGGAAGTGGCTGCCCCCGAAAATGAAGATGCCCTTCGTATAAGAACAGGCAACACTACCCGACTGAGGGTATATGCCAGTGGTGGTGTGGGTATCGGTTCCAACATGCAGGGGAGTCCGCCGCCGGCAGGTACCCTTTCCGTATCATCGCGCCTGGCAGTAAATGTGGATGACAATGATGCCGGGATTTTTCGCCTTGCAGTAAACGGTAGTGCCGCCAAACCCGGCGGGGGATCCTGGGCAGTGTTTTCTGATGAACGTCTCAAAGAATCTGTTCAACAACTAAAACCCGGTGTGCTTGACCATTTGCTCCAGCTCAGAGGGTATACCTTCCAATACAAACCCGAAGCCGTTGAAAACCGCCTGGCATTGCCCGGCACCCAAACCGGACTCATAGCCCAGGAAGTACAGGATGTTTTCCCCGACTGGGTAGAAGCCGATGAGGAAGGATACCTGTTTGTAACCGAGCGCGGTCTTACCGCTATTATCGTGGAAGCATTGCGTGAGTTGAGGGAAGAGAAGGATGAGGAAATTGAAGAATTGAACGCCATGAATCAGGAACTTGAGGCACGTCTTGACAGGATGGAAACACTTTTTCAATCTCTTGTTGAATCGGGCGATAGGTCTGGTCAGTTGAGAGTTGAAAATGTTAATGAGTAAATTGAATTTTAGTGGCGGGGTGACTGAAAGTCGCCCCGTCACCGGCTCTCTTTTCGAATTGCTCAGGCATCGGCTCTAATGCGACGGGGCCACTCCAAAGTGACCCCGCCGCTAATCACAAATAAAAATTTAAACTTTAAAAAACTAATCTTATGAAAAATCTAAACCCCATAAAACCAATATACGGAGTGGAATCTTTTCTTTCACCCATTTTTCATCCGCGCATACGCGGGATTTCGGCCTTGCGTCCTCAACATTCATCACTCATCACCATTCTATTCATACTGACCACATTCAGCATTTCCGCCCAGGAAAACACGGTAACCGCCGGTGGCAATGCCACAGGAAGCGGTGGTTCGGTATCATTTTCCGTGGGCCAGGTGTTTTATCAGACACACGAAGGATCTGGCGGCTCTGTAGCTGAAGGTCTGCAGCAACCCTACGAAATTTATGTGGTTACTTCTGTAGATGATATGATGGATATCACCCTTTCCATGAAAGCCTTCCCCAACCCTGTGGTCGACAGGCTGCAGCTGGTAGTGGATGAACAGGTTGATTTCTCCCTTGCAGGCTATCATTTCCGGCTGCTGGACAGCCAGGGGCGAACGCTGCAAAGCGACCGGATAATAAATCGCCATACCGAAATCGATATGTCGCAACTGCCTCCGGCTGTATATTTTTTGCGTGTAATGGATAGCAGGAGGGAGTTGAAGACTTTTAAGGTGATAAAAAGATAGTACTGCTAAGGTATTAGAACACTGCTGATGGTAACCTCCACCAGGTTGGAAACCAGAAAGGTGCTTACCCCTTCACCGACATTATAATCGAGCCGGTTGAGGCTGAAAGTGCCACGCAGGGTGTTGCCCTCTTTCACAAAGGAAATGGTCACAATCCGGGTTACCCCTTTGATGGTTAGCTTGCCACGGGTTACAAAACCATCGTCGGTGCGGGAGATGATGTCAGAAGCATAGCAGATGGTGGGGAACCTTTCCACATCAAAATACTCTTCTTCCCTGAGGTGTTTATCTCTTCGGTTGTTTCCTGTATCCACTGAAGATGCATCAACACAAACCGAAAAAGATGAACCTGCCAGATTCTGCGGGTCAAAATGCACGGTGCCGCGCATACCCGAGAAGGTACCGCTTACGTTATTAATACGCATATTGCCGATGCGGAAGCTAACATGAGATTCACCGGTGTTGATTTGCTTGTTGTTTGCCTGGGATGAGATGATTATAAAAGTAATAAGGCAAATGCTTATAAGTATGGTTTTCATAAATTCAGGGTTTTAGATAATACTTTAATGTTTCTACTGCCAATCAACAGTAAAAGCAAGAAAAAGTTTTTTCCTTAAAAGCTACCCCTGCTGGCTATAAAGTATAAGAATCCTTTAAGCCATCTTCAATTAAAATCCATATATTTGCAACATTGTTGCATTGTTTGCCTTTTGAAAAACAACCTATTGCGGGCCTGATGTAGTATACATTCATTTTGTTTAACCATTTAAACTTTAAGAACTTATCTGCTATGAATCTTTTGTCACAAAGAATACCTGATAAAACATCTTCGATCCGGCAAGAAGATGGTAATACATTAAGAACCATCAATGTTTTTATCATAACCGGTTTTCTTGGAGCGGGCAAAACCACTTTGTTGAACAGTCTGTTAAGGCAGTTTGACCATGAGAAGAACATCGTTGTGGAAAATGAATTTGGGGAAGTAAATATTGATAAAGACCTGGTAGCAGGAAACTTTAAAAAGGTTTTTGAAATTACAGGTGGTTGTTTGTGCTGTAATTTGGATACGGAGTTGTATGATGTTCTTGACCAGATAGCACGAATGGAAGAAAAGCCCGATAATCTTTTCCTTGAAACTACCGGCATTGCCGATGCCGGAAACTTATCGGCTATTTTTAATGAAGATTTTGTGAAGGAAGTATTTGATCTGAAAAAAATGATATGTGTAACCGATGCAGAAGTAGTGGAAGACTTTCTGGCAAAAACTTCTGAAACCGCAAGACAGATTGCAGCCTCCAATCTCATTCTCATCAACAAGTCAAGTAAAGTCTCTTCAAAATACCTCGAACTTTTAGAGGAAAACCTGAAGCGCATCAACCCTTATGCCTTGTTTTTGGCTACAGTTGACGGCACCCTTGACAAAAGGAATCTTTTTACCGAGAACCCTGTTAAGCCTCTTTTCTCCCTTGAACTCAAAAACAACAATAAAGAACTGATGCATTCCATCAACAGTGTTTTGTTTGAAACCGAAGAGTGTTTTGACCTGGAAAAGTTGCAAACCTTGCTTCAAATGAGTTTGTTTATTTATTACCAGGACATTTATCGCATAAAAGGTTACATCAGGAATCAAAAAGGCGAGCCCTTCATCCTTCAGTCAGCAGGAAAAACCCTTAGTATCAGGCCCGCTGAGCAGCATATATCCCAAAGTCAGGTGATTTTAATTGGTAATAAATTAACGCGTGAAATAGCAGATCGACTTTTGAGACAGGCAATAATCGAGGGATAAAGTTATTGTGATTATATCATACACCATCAACTCGTTGTGAAGCTGAAGGTTGTAACTGTTGGGATTGAGTTGGGCAGCATCGTAGGGATCGATAAATATATCGCTGCCCATTCGCTTTTGAATTTCTTTTCCGCCAAGGATCATTTGCTTCTATTTCTTTTACTGAATCCTATAATTAACTTTTAACCCGGAAAAGGATCCTTGAAAGCGCCGGTTTCGCCAAAAACAAGGGCCTCCCGTTCCGTCATCAGGCAATCCTCCAGATCCTTAATAATTGCCTCTTTGTCCATATCCTGCCCGATAAATACCAGTTCATTGTGTCGGTCTCCCCATTGTTTGTGCCAGCGCGACTCTATAGATTGCCGGTTGGCTTCAAAAGCGGGAAACTTCATACGCTCAGCAAATGGCATACTGGCCCACCACACTCCTGCCTTTTCCAAACGGGATGAACCCCCGGCCTGACTGAAAATATAGGCTTGATCGGGGCGTGTTGCCAGCCAGTACAATCCTTTGGAGCGGATCACGCTATCAGGGAAATCTTCATTGATGTATTTCCAGAGTCGCTCCGGGTGAAATGGTTTGTGGTTTTTGAATACAAAAGAGCTGATTCCATATTCATCGGTCTCGGGGATATGCTCTTCCAGTTCCAGCTCACGAATCCAGCCGGCCGAATTGGAAGCCTCATCAAAATCAAATAATCCGGTATTGAGAATGAGTGCCGGATCTACTTTACCAAATGTTGAGGTAATAATCTTCGCCCCGGGGTTTAGTTTTTGAATGGCCGCTTTGAGTAAACCAAGAGTATCCGCATCTGCCAGATCGGTTTTATTAAGGATAATCACATTGGCAAATTCTATCTGATCGGTGAGCAAATCTACAATGGTTCGTTCATCTCCGGCTATATCCGTGAGTTTCCTGTCTTGCAAAAGTTCATCAGATCCAAAGTCTTTAAAAAAGTTTAAACAATCCACTACTGTTGCCATGGTATCTACATAGCTGAAACGGGATAAATCGATACCGCTTTCTTCCGATGCAAAGTGAAAAGTTTGCGCCACGGGCACGGGTTCGCTGATGCCGGTACTTTCGATAAGCAGATAATCAAACCGGTCTTCTTTGGCCAGGCGTTCTACTTCTACCATCAGGTCTTCGCGCAGGGTGCAGCAAATGCAGCCATTGCTCATTTCCACGAGTTTCTCCTCGGTGCGCGAAAGCACGTTTTCGTTTTCCACCAGCATGGCGTCTACGTTTACCTCGCTCATGTCATTAACAATCACAGCTACTTTGAGCCCATGTTTATTGTGCAAAATATGATTGAGCAGGGTGGTTTTACCGGCACCAAGGAAACCGCTTAATACGGTTACGGGAAGTTTCTTTACATTATTCTTTTGTACCATTCTATTACATTGTTTAAGTGTTGTTCTCCATAGGACTGTTTGAATTTCATTGTTTCGGGATGATTGCTGTTCGTAAAAACCTTCAGTCGCTCCTCCGCCCACTCTGCGTTAGGGGAGATGTTGCATTTAATCAGGCAACTTTTCCATTCTTCAAAGTTTTTTGGTATCATACTATAAATATAGTGAATTATTTGCAACATTGTTGCAAATAATTCAAACATGATTGAAAGCTGAAAGTTCAACAACATGAAAAGAATTTTTAATTGTTTGTCGCCTGCTGATTTAAATACCAGTTCAGAAATGGTAAATCAGGGTTTTGAATTTTAAAAGGTTCAAACGTCATGATAAAACTGTTTAAGATATGTTCCGCTTCTTTTCTGATAGTCAGGTCTTCTGTTCCGGGGGGTTCATTTTCAGGAACGGCATAAACAAACCTTCCATCCTGCCCACTGTAAACCGGCATCTGAAAAAATGATCTGTGGACAAACTCACCAGTATCGTCCTGGCTGCGCGCTGCTTCCACAAAAAAATCAACAGCATATTGCGGGTAACCAAATAAATATCCATAGCCTTCAAATCTTCTGTATTTTTCAGCATTTTCTATCACGGTAATGACCACTTCCGGTGAGCTTTCGGGAACCAAACCCCAGAAGAACCAGAAATCTTTTCGAACTTCCAGTTCCCTGGCAAGTTTTTCGCGATTAACCACCAGCATTTGCATGGTTCGTTGGTGGCTGAAAAGTCGGGTAAAGGGTATTACCACAAAACAGAACTCCTCGTTGGAAAGCCAATTGGCAATTCTCTGCAAATCTCTGAAACGATTAAAATCAGAGCTATCTGTCGGTAATAAAGTAATACTATCGAGTTGCATTGAAAACTGATATACCGTACTGATTGGTTTCAGATCGCCTTGCAGGGAATAAAGAGCTTCATTGCGGAGAGCCATAGAGAGGACAGAATCAGCCAGCAAACTGTCAGCACGGGAAAACGGAACTGTAATTGGCTGAAATGAGAAGCCCTTAAGTGATAATAAAATAAGGAGTATAAATATACAGAGTTGATTTGATTTTTTTAATGTCATATCAGGTTATGTTTGGAAATCTTAAATATAAAACTGGTTTGAATGCCTTTAATTTTATTATGTGTCTGATAGTTTTTACATACGGTGAATCAGCATTAAATCCTGACCTGTTGCGGGTTTCAATTTACGGGAAGTTGCCTTGTTATTGAACCATAAGGGAATTGAACTAAATGAGCTCCCGGGTTGGATCAGCCACATGCATTGAATTCAGAAAGCACATGAATAATGCAGGTTAGTAATACTCCAGATAAATTAATCATTGATTTTTTCTGCATAACTTATCAGGTCTTCTATGGCGATGTAATCCAGTGCCTTTTCGTCGGTTGCTTCCAAAACCACTTTTGGGGCATAACCCGCATCAAAAGCTTCTTTCCATCTTAGTGCACATAAGCACCATTTATCGCCGGGTTTTAGCCCGGGAAAATTGTATCCAGGCATTGGGGTTATTAAGTCGTTTCCCCTGCTTTTTGAGAATTCGAGAAATTCTGTGGTCACAATCGCGCAAACGACATGTCTTCCATTGTCTTCTTCATCGGTTCTGCAATATCCATCCCGGAAGTAACCTGTTAGAGGTTTTGTACAGCAGGATTTTAAGGGTTCTCCAAAAATATTGTTCATCTTTTTATATTTTGTTATTTAGACGTCTATATCATTTTTAAGCGTTAGGTCTAAAAATGCTTATTTTTTCGTTTACGGTTAGAAAAGGCCCTTCTATTAGATCAATGCAATAAGGAATAGCAGGAAAAACTGCATTCATACATTCCTTAATGGCAGCAGGTTTACCAGGTAGGTTTACAATCAATGTGTTATTTAATATACCTGCTGTTTGCCTCGATAATATTGCTGTGGGAACAGATCGTAAACTCACATCCCTCATCAATTCGCCAAAACCGGGAAGTAATTTTTGACAAACATTTTCAGTTGCTTCTACCGTAACATCTCGTTTTGCAGGCCCGGTTCCTCCTGTGGTGAAAATTAAGCAGCAATGTTTAGCCATTTCTCTGAGCTTATTCTCAATAATGACTTGTTCATCAGGAATTATTTCATAATGAGCAACCCATTTACAATCAAGAATTTTATTGAGGAAAGCTTCTATTGCTTTCCCTGATTCATCTTTATAAATTCCCTGACTGGCTCTATCAGAAGTAACAATTATTCCAATATTTATTTCTGTGGTCTTTTTACTATTCATTGTTCATTTTTTTTTGGTACAGTAACATAACCTTGTGTTCCCCATGGATAGCGTTTGCTTTATCGTTACACGGCTGACAGATATATTCATGTTGCTACAAATGAATTAATGGACATCATTATCATAAGATACTTCACTTTGCACCTGTTATATGTGGCACCTGTTTCTTGTTTTAAAGCAGGATGCTTTTTTTATAAAGAAAAAGCCTACAAAAGTGCTGATAATTTTCATGAATGCAACATTGTTGCAAATAATATTGTTCAATGTGATTGATTAAACCCAGATTATGTGCTAAAAGAAACTTAACGCTTAAACGACTTAGAAATTCAATTCATTCGGTTGATTTTGCAAATCACCCTCATGATGATTTTCTAAGCCAATTTTAACCCTCAATTAAAAGCTTATATCGGAATGGAGAAAGCCTTCATTTAGAGAGCCATTTTTTTGATATACCCCTCATTAAAGCTATTGCAAACTTTTAAATCAAAAAAATAAAAACTGTTTTTCAATTGTATTATCTTTGTCCCGGATCTGGTTCTTTTCAGATGAAACTTGCATGAGCACTACGGTTCAAAAAGATAATGAAAATTGTTCTTGCAAGTTCCATTAGACCAAAGTGTTAAATGAAACATTTTCTAATGAAAAGGGAATCCGGTGCAAATCCGGAACTATCCCCGTAGCTGTAATCCCACGCCGCGCAAGCGGTAATTGTTGTCAGCAAAAATCCACTGTTCCGCTCCGGCGGGATGGGAAGGAGCTGACCAACAGGGTAAGTCAGAAGACCTGCCAGATCTGTAAAGTCAACAAGTAGCTTTCGGGTGAAAAGCCACAGATTGAAACTCCTGCAATTACCTTTTTTCAGGATTCCACTCTGATTTTCTATCCCGCGGGTTACCATTTATTAATTTTAATTCCTTAAAAAATGAATGGTTTATCGCGTTACCCTTTCACAGACCAAAAGTCTTTGAGAAAATCTCAACAGGCAGGCAAACCCCGGCAAAAGAGAACCCGGTTTGCCATGAGCTTAGTAAAGTATCTTATGTTGCTGCTTGCAACAATCACTACCGCAACCTTTACAGCAAAATCCCAACCATACCCTGACCCGACAGAAAACTACACCATGCCCCCCATTGCCCCACTTCCTGTGTCAAATGTGATGGGATATGCGGGTGACGGGCCGGTTACCTTCGACCTGAACGAATTCTTTACCATTGAAAACGAAGTTTCTCCGCAATTTGAAGTATCCATCAACTCTTTCCCCGATGTTGCTCAACTGGATATTGATGGAAATAATCTTTCTATTACGTTTTCAGAGCCCGGCCAAACCAACATCCGCATACAGGCAACCCTGGATGACTATGAGGCAGAAGTCGCCTTCGTGATTGGCGTAATGCCCGTGATATCGGGTGATTATGAGCTTGCAGACTTCAGTAATTTATCGCTTCAGGAAGAAAGCTTCTGGAACGGTTCGGACGAGAGCGGTGGTTTCGAATCCGGCCTTGCGTTTTTCCCCAATTCCTACAATGCAGAATGGGGTGCGTGGTCGGGATGGGCCTACTCCAATATTTCTGACAATACCACGCCCGGCTGGATGAACCAGTACAGCGCCATTACCGGTGCCGCCATAAATGGCGAACCTGAAGAACCGGGTATTTATGCCATCAGTTACGTTTCATGGCCGGGCACAGTGATTTCTTACAACAATCCATCAGCACATCAAATAAAAGGATTGTTTGTAACCAATGCTACTTATGCTGCATTGTCGATGACGTATGGCGATGATTTCTCCAAAAAATTTGGCGGAGAAACCGGTGATGACCCCGATTGGTTTAAACTATCTGTTACCGGCATGAGAAACGGAGACGAAACAGCTACAGTTGATTACTATCTTGCCGATTATCGTTTCGAAGACAATAGCAAAAACTACATCATTCAAACCTGGCAATGGCTTGAACTCAGCAGCCTGGGGAAAGTGGACAGCCTTATGTTCATGCTCAGCTCAAGCGATTTAGGCGACTGGGGAATGAATACACCTGCTTATTTCGCAGTGGACCACATTTTCATTGTCCCCGACCTGGCGCCTATTGTAAACAATTTTATAGATGACATTACTGTAGATGCCAATTCTGAGCCTTTGGTTTTGGATATTTCAGGAGTTTTCACCGATCCTGATGACAGCGATGATGAAATTGTAATTTCAATTGCCAACAATACAAATCCCAACCTGGTGCAAGCCAGTCTGATTGATTCGGATATCATGCTGACATTCACCCAGGATCAGACCGGTGAAGCAGAAATTACGCTTGAAGCACTTTCCAATGGAAAGTCAGTGACACAAAGCTTTATAGTAACAGTGCTTCCGGGAACGGGCATCGCTCTCAACAGCGAAATCTTTTTTGAGGTTTACCCCAATCCATCGGCAGGAATTTTTAATGTGATGCACAATGGAAGCAGTGAATCCTATTTATCCATATTGAATACTTCAGGCCAGGTGGTCTGGCAAAACCATATAAAGCCGGGTTTTGTTAACATTGACATAACCAACTTCCCGGCAGGCATTTACCTGGTCAATCTGCAGAATGACTCGGGAAGATTTACTGCCCGGATAGTAAAACAATAAGTTTAACCCAATCAGGATGTTTTTTGGAATGTGAGAAGTGAATTGTAAAAAGGAGAATTTGCAGAAGATTATCCACAGAAAAGAAGAATCTGTTATATCAAATAACTTTCAAAAAACACCCTGATTATTATCATAGCGTATGATAAAGAAAAGATTAGCCCTGCAAATGGTTTTTTTACTGCTTTCCATTGCCGGATATACCCAGTATCAGTACATCCATGAAGTGCTTGAATATACACCGGCTCCTGGTCAGTTTATCAACAAAGCTCCCCTGGGATTGCCCGAATCGGCTGAAAGTATTGTGGGCACCATAACCGGAGCGCTCACCCTGGGAGCCTGGGGAGGATATGTTGTTTTCAGGTTCGAAGAGCCCGTACAAAACCATCCGGATAATCCTTTTGGCATTGACTTTATAATATTTGGAAATCCCACTGCCACATGGGCAGAACCGGGTATAGTATGGGTGATGCAGGATGAAAATAAAAACGGCATCCCCGATGGTACCTGGTACCAGCTGGCAGGGAGCGATTATTTCTTTTCTTCCACAAAACACAACTATGAAGTTACCTATTTCAATCCCCAATCGGAAACAGCAGTCGATGTGCCCTGGGAGGATAACCTTGGTGATAGCGGATTCATTTTTGCCAATGAAATTCACACCCAACCTTATTATCCTTCCAATGAATTTTTTCCTCATATTCCCTATGAGCAATACACCTTACAGGGCATACGCATAGAAGGTGCCGTTGACAAGAGCAATCCTGCGTTTATCAAGTCTTACCCAAGGGCATTTGGGTATGCTGACAATGTACCCCGTGGCAATGCCCCCTTTCATTTACCCGATAATCCCTACACCACCGAAGTAGAAAATGCCGGTGGCGATGGCTTTGATATCAGTTGGGCCATTGATGGAGATGGAAATTATGTAGAACTGGATGAAATCCATTTTATTAAAGTGCAGACTGCCATGCTTGATCATGGCGGCTGGTTGGGTGAAGTTTCCACCGAAATAACCGGCGCTGTTGTTGTTGAGCCCAATCCCTCTATAACCGGTATTCTTGATATGATTGTGGTAAAAGATCTTCCGGTAGTCATCAACCAAAACCCCTATCATCTTGAAGCATTTGCTTTTCATAAAGGCAGATTACAACCCGATAGGACGATTCTTTGGGAAACAGATCTTGATGGGGTTTATGTGGATGATGAAGGATGGCTTCACTTCGATGTTTCAGGAGAACTTACCCTTACTGCTTACTGGGAAGAAAATCCGGATATTTCTACCGTGGTTACTACTACTCTGGATTACAATCCTGTAAATGCTTCTGAACTTCAATACATCACAACAAGGGTTTATCCCAATCCTGCCAGCGATTATATTATGGTCGAAACAGATCACGAGGCAATATTCATCCTGTATGACCTTCGGGGGGCAAAACTCAGGGAATTTTTACATCAGGGTGGAACAATGAGATTTGATACAGGCTCATTAGTGCCCGGGGTTTACCTTTTAACCTCAACCGGTCGCAATGAATTTTTTCAGCAAAAAATTATCATCCGTTAAAACCAATAGTAAGCTTAGCACTTATGCCCTTTAGATTTAATTTATATAATCTTGTTAAAAACAATGGAAACACATTAATTCCCGGGTTTCTCTTCCTGTTTTTTGTCCTGGGCAGTGCTTCATTTTCCGGCGCGCAGACCATACGAGATAGTATCATAGAACTTGAAGAAGTGCAGGTACGAGCCGCCAGGATCTTTGAAAAGGAAACGGCCGGGATGAAAGAAACACGCGTTGATTCACTGGTTATCAGGCAAAAACTAAATCTTTCCCTTTCCGAACTGCTTGCTGAAAATACTCCGGTGTACATCAAAAGCCACGGCAGGGGAGCCCTGGCCACGGCATCTTTCAGAGGAACGGCATCATCACATACGCAGGTCAACTGGAATGGTATCAACATCAATTCGCCCATGCTTGGGATGGTAGACTTTTCCCTGATCCCGGTTTACATCATTGATGATATTACTCTGAAGCACGGTGGAGCATCAGTTTCAGATCAGAGTGGCGGCCTGGGAGGCAGTATCAATATTGCCAACAGGGCCGACTGGACCAATACCCGGCAACTCTCTTATATCCAGGGTGTAGGAAGCTTCTCCACCCGGGATCAGTTTCTGATGACCAGCCTTGGCAATTCCAAAATACAATGGCGCTCCAGGGTTTATTACAACCGCTCAGAAAACAACTATCCATTCATCAACAGAACCATTGCCGATCAGGAAAACGGACAGCTGGTTCATCCTGCAGACACCAATAAGCACGCAGCTTACAGCCGTTATGGAACCCTGCAGGAGGTTTACTGGCAGCCATCTCATCAACACATGGTTTCTGTGCATTGGTGGGGTCAGATGGGTGAAAGAGGCATACCACGTGTTATCAGTTTCGAAGGGCCTGATAATACCAATATCAGCCGGCAGAAGGATCAGGATCACAAGGCTGTGGCCCGGTGGCAATGGTACCGCGACAGTGATAATATAACAATTCGCAGCGGCTATGCTTTCAGGCAACTGGATTATACCCTTAAAAACCAGATAAGCGGCACCGATCCCATTCCTGCAGTTGATTCAGAGAGCTTTCAGCAAAGTTTTATGCAATACGTAAGTTACCGCAAGGAGTTTTCACAGACTTTGTCGCTGGAGAGTGCATTCAACTTTGATCACCACAAGGTACATACCCGCGACTCGGTAACCCAAACCGGCTACAAAACCAATCGCGAAGACCTATCGTTGTTCCTTGCTTTACGCAGCCGGCTGCAAAAACGGGTAAACATGAACCTGATGATACGGCAGGAATTCCGGGGAAACGAGTTTTCTCCCATCATTCCATTCCTGGGAATTGACTACATGGTTTCCAAAAGGCATCCGCTGGTTTTGAAAGCCCATATTGCCCGCAATTACCGCCATCCATCACTTAACGATCTTTACTGGGTGCCGGGTGGTAATCCGGAGCTGAAACCGGAAAAAGGATTCAGTGTAGAAGGGGGAATCCGCCATCAATGGAAACCTGTGGGATTTAACCTGCAATCTGAAATCACTTTCTTCCGGTCCGACATCAATAACTGGATCATCTGGATACCAAGCTTTAAGGGATACTGGGAGCCACAAAACATCAGGAGGGTTTTGTCTAGAGGTTTGGAAACCCACGCCAAAGTTTCAGGTAAACTGAGCGAAATTCAATACCATATCATGGGAACCTATTCCTATACACAAGCCATCAATTATGGTGACCCTGCCAGATGGGGAGATGAATCCTACGGAAAACAGCTGGTTTTCATTCCGCAACATTCGGGAAATGTATTGTTCAATCTGCAGTATAAAGCTTATGCTATCAGCTGGCAGCATAATTCATACAGTGAAAGGTTCACCGCATCGGGCAACGATATAAGCCGCCGCAACTGGCTATATCCTTATTATATGAACGATTTGTCACTGGCAAAGGAATGGATTTTTGAAAAATGGAATCTGCAAGCCGAGTTTAAAATTTATAATCTTTTTAATGAAACATACCATACCATTTTATATCGCCCCATGCCCGGAAGAAACTTTATGCTATCACTCAGGTTAGATTTACATGACAGAAGATAGATTTTAATTATTGCTATAAAATTGAAAGCCATCAAAAAATATAAACATATACTTGCTCTTTTTTGCAGCATGCTAATACTGCATGCCTGCATGGATGATGACGCCTTATGGGAAACCCGGCCTGTACCGGTTTCTCCGTCGCCCGAAGGGGTATTCATCATCAATGAGGGTAATTTTATGTATGGTAACGCATCGCTCAGTTATTATGACCCCGTGGAGAAGATTATTTTGAATGATGTTTTCTTTAATACCAACGGACTGCCCCTTGGAGATGTGGCCCTTTCCATGACCATCCGTGGCAATCTTGGCTATATTGTGGTGAATAACAGTGGCAGGATCTATGTAATTGACCTGGAAACCTTTGAGCTTAAAGGTAAAATTACAGGACTTACATCTCCACGGTACATGCATTTTGTAAGCGATGAAAAGGCTTACGTAACCGACCTTTATGCAAAAGCTATTGCCGTTGTAAATCCGCAAACCTATGAAATCACCGGCTCTATAGATGTCAACAACCACGAATCGGAGTTTTACCAGCACTCCACCGAACAAATGGTACAGGTGGGAAAATATGTATTTACCAATTGCTGGAGTTTTGATAATAACATTCTGGTTATTGATACTGACACCGATCAATGGGTTGAAACCATTGAAGTACCTGTTCAGCCGCAATCAATGGTTGTGGATGCCAATGATAAAATATGGGTGATAACCGATGGGGGTTTCCCCGGCAGTCCTTTTGGACATGAAGCGCCCACCCTGGTTAGAATTGATGCCCATGAGCGCAAAACAGAGAAAATGTATCAATTTGATCTGAACGATCATGCCATGTCATTAGCCATCAACAAAACAAAAGACACCTTGTATTTTATCAACCGCCACGTGTACCGTCACCCTGTGGGTTCCGATGATTTCCCTGAAATATTCATACAAAGCACTTCCCCTGCAGATAGTTATGGTGGGTTCAGGGCATTAGGCGTTGATCCTGCTTCTTCTGAGATATACGTAGGCGATGCCATTGATTTCGTGCAGCCGGGCATTGTTTACCGCTTTACGCCCCAGGGCCAACCCATCGATACCCTCAGAGTAAGAATTTCTCCCGGAAATTTTGCATTTAAAGTAACAACGCCTTAAATAGAAAATCAAGACTCCGGATTAATAGCTTCTTACTTATCTCTTTAGCACTTTGATCCCCACACCCCTGATGGTTTGCCATCCTTCCTTGTCTGTAAGCGCCAGGAAGAAATGGTAATCGCCGGTGTCAACCCCTTCGGGAATTTCTATATCCACTTCAGCATCGTATGTTTTCAGTCCATCGGGAATGGTATAGGATTGAATGAACAGAAAGACATTTTCGGTGGGGGTTTTGGGCGGATCGAGCTCACACTCTTCGGTCTCGGTGCTGTGGCTGTGATGGTCAAAATTATGGTGGATATCAATGCTGTAGGCGCCCAGCTCCTTATTATCGGTAAATGTTGCCCTGAAGGTGAATGTTTCGCCCACATATACTGTATCGCAGGGCTGAGGGAAATGATGCATTTCAGTCATAAGAATAACCGGGGGTTCATCATCTATCTCGGTTTTGCTGCATGACAAAAGTGATAATAGTAGAGATAGAACAACTATTTTTATCAAAGAGAGCTCATAAACTTTGTCGAATATCATATTCTTCATGATTTGTATGTAAAATATGTTCCGGAACTGTTTTTATTTAGTTCCGGAACAAAAAACTATCGCCCCCAAAGGCAATCTTATCGTTGCCTAGTGATCATGGTCATGATCATCATCATGGGAGTCTTTTACCTCAAATTCTGTTTCGATCTCGGTTACTTTACCCTGCTGATCAATCACTTTGAAGTGAAAATGGTAGTCGCCCAGTTTGGCATCGTGGGGAATATCAATGTGCTTGTGAAAGCTGGTATTCAGCAAACCATTGTATTCAGTCCAGGTATGCTCAAACTCCCATGCGTGATCATCATGATCGCCATTCTGACCCGATTTATGATCGTGATGGTGATCACCCTCATAATGGATCTCAACTACAATGCGATCAATACGGCCTTCGGCCACGATGTCAGCATCGAAATGCAGGTCAGAGCCACGATGACCTATTTTGCTGTTGTCATATCCGATTTCCAGGTCACTGATCACGGGTGCGGGGAAATCATCGTCATCACTGCAACTTACAAATACAAACAATGCCATTGTAAAAATGGTAAGTGTGGTTAAAATTCTCTTTTTCATCTTTAAATTGTTTTAATGGGTTAAAAAAATAATTATTAATTGAAACATAACCGGTATTTCCGGTTAATAGGTTTATAAAATTTTATCAGGAAAACTCCAGATATACTTCGTTTAATCATTTTTAAATATATCTACCGGTACATGAACCGATAGTGTTATATTTCTTCCGGGTTCCGGCACCCCGATAAGCCTGTAATAGCTTGTGTGTTCAAGGTACTGCGTGTTCAACAGATTGTTGACTGTAATATTCCAGTTGAGTGGGGTTTGATTCCAACACATTATTCCATTAACACCCAGGTTGAAAACCTGGTAGGCCGGGGTTTTTCTTTCCGGGGGAACGATTCTGTTTTGTGCCGCCGTAAAGCGGGCATCAACCCTGAAAGCCAGCTGGCGTAAATCGCGATTTCCTTTGTTGCCCCAGGGTTTCCAATTGGCTCCGGCCAATAGTGATGCAGGTGGTGAAAAAGGGACAGTAAAACCCTTTTTATCGCCCGATAATTGCTCACTGTAAACATGTTCAGCCGTTAATTCCACCATTAGATTTTCGGTCAAATTTCCCAACACTGTAATTTCACCTCCCCAACGTATGATCTCAGATGCGGTATAATTAAAGACCTGATTACCGGCACCATAATTAAAATCAAACAAGTAGCTCGGATTCAGATAGATATAATTGGGGAAATAGGTCACAAACGGGCTGAACCTTGCACTCCAGACAGGTGTGTCATAGTCAATACCCAGGTCTAACTGCCAGGCAGTTTCAGGCTCTAAGGAAGGATCGCCTACCTCATAGCTGAAGTGATGGTAATTGACTCCGTTGGCAGCCAGCTCCTTGGCAAGGGGTACTCTGTAACTCCGTCCAAAATTCATCCTGAAGATAAGTTGTTCTTTTTGCAGGTTGACCCCGGCCATGCCACTCAGGCTGCTAAATGTCCTGTGGATAGCTTCAGCCCTTTGTAAAAAGACTTCTTCTGTAGGAAACCAATCATGGTAGGATTCTGTTCTGAGGTCGAAAAAGTCGTATCTCATTCCATAGTTAACTCTTAATCCTGGCCTTAGCACCCATTCATGGAGCAGATATCCACCCCATTGCCACTGCCGAAAAGCCGGGATAAGAAAACTGACCCCACCAATGTTGTTATCCTGGAATTCGGTGGATAGTCCTGCTGTGAGCTCCTGTTGGTCAGATAACCGGTGGGTCATCTGAATACTGCCGGAAAAGGTGTGCTTGTCAAATTTCCTTTCCAGGTCTGATGGCATGGCAAGGGTATCAGGGAAAACCGGGGGTTTGTAACCATGATTGACATATTGCGAAAATTCTTCACGGTAATTGTGCTGATAACCCAGAAGGCTTGTCCAGATGGAATTACCTGATTCAAAAACGCTCCTGTTGACCAGCTTAAAATGTCTTGCATCCTGTCTGGGGTAAAGAATCTCCCTGTCTGAGCGATCATACAAATCCGTATCAACACGGCGGGGCTCCAAACCATGGGCATTGGCAAAAAAGCCTGCCCTTTGACGCACATGGCTGACAAAGAACCTGCTGTGAAAACCATTGTCCACATAGCCAAAAGAAGAATGCAAACTCAACTCATTCCCTGCAGTATTGCGCAACCGGTTTTTATACAGGGGTACACGGTAAGAGTAAACATCTACACTGTCAACCGGCACCCGGGTATCACCATAATCGAGCAAAGTAATCCGCGATGTAAAAAACCACTCATCATTTCTTCCTTCAAGAGCTGCAGAAGTACCGAGCAACTGGTTGCTGCTTCTGCCCAGTACATCCACATTCATTTTTAAACTGCCTGCCTCTGGAATTTCGCGCTGACTCAGCTGTACCACACCTCCGATGGCATCAGAACCATATACCAGCGAAGCCGGCCCTTTTACCAGTTCAATGTGGTTGTGGGCAAATTGATCAACTTCAAGACTATGATCATGACCCCATTGCTGGCCCTCATGCTTGATACCGTGTTCTGTAACCACAATTCGGTTAAAACCAAGCCCCCGTATCAGGGGTTTTGACTGCCCCGAACCTACATTGATGGCTTGAATACCCGGCAGGCGGTTTAAGGTATGCATAAGACTTCCGTTAGCATGTATCCGCATAAATTCCGTCCCTACCACTTCCACTGTAATGGTTCTTTCTCTCCTGCGCTGCTCTTCGTAACGATCCTCAATCATCACTTCATCCAGAAAAACAGTCTCCCGCAGAAGGTTAAAATCAGATGTGGTATCATCTGCTATTTCTTTGGCAAGGGTTAAGTTTTGATATCCCACAAAGGAAACCGTGATCATATATTTTCCGGGAATCAAACCGGTGAAGTGATAATAACCTTCGTAGTTTGTGGATGTTGCCCGGGCAAGATCTGACAACTCGATCCTTACCGTTGCACCCGCCAAAGGTTTACCATCAGGATCAGTAACCCTTCCTGAGAAAGAAACAGAATACACATGAGTACTGGTAAACAGCAACAAAAAAATATAAGTGATGCAGGTATACAAAGTCATACACCAAAAAAAATTGGAATAAAAAATAGTAAAGGAAAGAGGCTAAACCCTTTTATGAAAATGGATAAAGCCGATCAATTGAATAATGTGGTAAAAATTAAATCAGGAAACGGGTGGGGCACGAAGAGCACAGCTATATCCCTGAAACAGCACAAATGGTTTGGGATAAGATTGTTCATGAAAAGAATAATAATTATGCTCCTTAAGATAAAAGTTGAGAGATGAATTTACCTGCAACTTTGCATAATGAAAATTGCAAACGGCGCATTCATTTTGTTTTTCTGAAAGGGCTTCCCGGGTTGCCGGGTCACTCTGATGTGATGCATAATCGCCGTCCGTGTGATTGCAATGGCTGCAAAAATGCGTTTCATGCGAATCCCGGGTATGCTCAAAAACGTGTATCGACTGGTATATAAGTGGATACAGAAAAAAGCACAACAGTGCAAAACTGAATATATGTTTATCTTTTTGCAACATTGTTGCAAAAGTAATAAAAAAACAGAATGGTTTCTTATTTTTTTATAAGCTTTTCATAATCATCCACACCGCCATCATTCAGGCACAATTCAATGATCTCGCGTCCGAGATCAGATAATCCTTCAACCTTATATTGCTGTAATTCTTTTTTGAAGAATTCTGAAAGCATTGCAGCGCCTTTGTCATAGCCTTCAAAGCCAACTTCGGGTTGCTTGTAAACTTTCAAAAAGCGGGAAGGTATTTTGGAGCCTTCGATTGTTAAATAGTTAAGTTCATAACCCAGCAGGTTGCAACGGGCCGGCTGTATCTGGGTATGTCTGAAGCGTGAGTTGCCCCTTCTGGTAAGGTATTCACGCATTAACATCTGCGGCATAAAGCCTACCTTCCAGTTGCCGATATGCTGATTGGGCGAAATTACATACTGCGTAATTGTGTTTTCAACGATCTGCTCAAGGAGTAGGTTGGCATGCGTAAACTTTTCGCCGGTAGCGAATGGCCAGTATGATCCTACCCCCTCGCTCTGCATCCCACCCTGGTCAACGATACTGGGGTTGGCATGCCCCCTGGGGGATACCAGTCGCCACAACCATGCAAGTGCAGGTGGCAATATATGGAATAATCCAAAGATACCATAGGAAGGATTTTCAAGTGTACAAGGGGGAGTGCGCACACCAAAACTTCTTACATCAATAGAAGCGGGCTCACTCACTACATTGGGAAATGCTTTACGGGGAACCACTACGCGCGGGTTGGGACAAGGTTTGCCCGGTTCATCTTCTATATGGTTCCAGATGAGGGCTGTGCCTCCTGGATTGGTATCGATATTCAGAAACAGAAATGGTCTCTTTGTATTGATGGTAAGCTTTTCAAGTATGGGATCTTTCCCGTACTCGGTAATACTATCGGTTCTGATAAACCATGCATTTTCGGCATCAATGATTCTTATTCGCTTGCTGCCCGTTTGAAACGATGGGTGTACCATACCCATATCATCGCATATGGGGCGTATCTCACAAAACTGGGGTATGGTTAGGGTACGTCTCTCTTTGCTGGTGAGGTTATATCCAATTAGCACTTCACCATTGAGTTCTCTCAGTATCTGTTGCAGCATTTCACTTTTTCCACCACCGCTGGCGCCTTCATGCATAAAGCGTGTAATATTATCATAAGGGCTTATGGATTCAACGGCCGAACAGTGGGCTGTTGACCAACCCTCTTCTTCACCAATGGAGAGGATGACACCATAAATCCCTTTTTTAGCGCTGGGTCCGGGGTATAGATTATAAGAGAATACCTCATATACGCTATCTGTACGGTTATGCACCACTACCTGCTTCCCATTGAAATGGGTATGTCGGAAAGGTGGAGCAATGTACATTGCTACTTTGATTTCATAACAATCCGGGATAGCTTCCACAGGAACAATACGTTGTAGCATGGCCAGCCCCATGGCAAAGAAACCGGCATTGGCAGGAACAATCGCCAACCCATAGCTGCATTTCTCAAGATTACCGATTTTGAAATAGAAGGCCGCCAAATCTTGTTTTACCATCCAGTCGAAGGTTTCCTTTCTGAGGTTTTCGAAGGGATAACCGAATCTGTCTTTAAACAAGGGCTGATCCGTTGGCTTATCATCACCAATGGCCATGGTATCGGGGTCTCTTCGCCGCATATACGTTTCCACATAATTGGCAGAAATACCGTTGGTTACCCTATGTACAATTGCTTCAGTAACCTCACCCTTGCCTTCCACATCGTATTTAACTTCAAAAGAATTATTTCCGTTACCATTTACTGCGGCATCGGCAAGTTGCTCAACGGTATCAAAGACCTTAAAACCCGGAGCATTTTCAATCAGATACGCTGCCTCTGCAGGCAGATTAACTCTCTTTTTTTCCATAAAACCAATTTTCCCATTAATTACTAATAGACACAAATAAGCATACCAGCTGCATGGTATGTTATTTTAACTCGCAAATTTTTATGATAATCATGAAAAGGTCCATACATCTTATTATGTATGAACTTCAAATAATTGCTTGTCCTTTTTCAGCCGACAAATATAATGAAGATTTTTAATCCGTGAAGAAGTAGTATCAGATGCGATAATTTATTTTGCAGGTATTGATTTAAAATTTCAGGTAAAGCCAGGTTGAATAAAAAGAATACCCTTTGCGAAAACTAATTCCTGCACCACCAGGCCCAAATTATCAGCAAAGGATGAATCACCACCAGGCGTATCCATGCTATTGCCGGATGCACGCAGAGTCCGTCATCCACACATGATCCGATAACAATAAAATACACATGTGAAGGGATAAACAATATCATAAGTACAACAATACCCAGGGCCGCATAATACCTTGACCCGGGTACCAGCACACCCAGGCCCAGTAATATTTCAAGAATACCCGCTGCATAATTAAGAAACACAGGAAAAGGAAGATAATCCGGAATGAGCGGATAGTAAAATTCCGGCATCACAAAATGATTGATACCGGCAATGATAAAAAAGATTCCAAGAAGGGATGTTGCTGTTTTTTTTACCGGATTTGCCATTTGTATTGTTTATGAACTTTTTTCAGAATGAGGAAAAACGGCACCCACCATATCAGGTCGTTAAAGATGAGTGTCCAGCCAAAAGCAAGAGGCAGCGTGCCCATCCAAAGGTGATAAAGGAACCCGGCAGGGCCAAATATCTTTCCCAGGAAACCTACTGCCACAATGGGCCAGTGGCGCATGGGGTCATAGCTTGCCCAATAGTATCCCAGCCCGTAAACACCTATCACCATTCCCATTCCCTGCCACACCACAGGATAGTTGATGGGTTCCATGCCGGCAATGCTGAAAAAGTGCTGAGGGAAAAGCACCACCCACGATCCCCAAAGGATGTTGTAAATAGCGGCCAGGCGAAGGGTTAGTTGCATAATTGATCCTTATCTGTTATGCATCCCTTAACAAAAAATAATGCTTATTGGTTCATTTTTGCTTGCTTATCGGGCTCTGCCAGCATCACCCACCAACCTTTCTGATAATCAGCACCGGTATAATACAGATACATTTGCTCGTTATCGGGATTTACGGTTATTTGTGGAGCAATAACCTCGTTTACCTCCCATGGTGCTCCTTCCTGCACAAGTATGGGCTGGTCTTGTTCTTCCCACGGGCCAAAGGGGTGTAAAGCCATGGAAAACCAAATGGCTTCAACATTTTGATAAGCAGCGGTGCGAACAGCGCAAAAACTTCCGTCGGGCATACGGGTTACCTGGCCTTCCATGCCAATGGGAACATTTACTTCTTGTATGTCGTCCCAGGTTGCTCCATCATCATGCGATACAGCACCCATCACCCAAACCATGGTTACATCCTGAAATCCGTCCCAGGCTAAAAAAGTAAGGTACAACTGATCATCATGTTCTACCACACTGGGCGATGTTATGAGATGCACCGGTTTTCCTGCCAATAGTCCTATTGTTATAATGGGTTCTGAATGCTGTACATACGGCCCGGTGATCTCATCGGCTTCGGCCAGGAAAAGTTGCGATTCATAATTTTCTTCATTGGGATAGCCAATGTAGTAAATCTGATGTTTACCCGATGAAGCTAAACGATAAAAGGCGGTTTCCTTATGAATATCCCACCCGGACGGACCCGTTTCGTAAACCAAATCTGCTTTATATTCCCATTCGCTCCAGCTTTTACCTTTGGCAAGTTTGATGCCTGGATAGCCATTCACATCGCCTGTATAAATCATGTAAAGCTGACCTTTTTCATCGAAAAACACATGAGGATCGCTGGCCACTTCATAATTCTGTTCAGGTATGTGATCGCGGTAAACAGGATTATCGGGATGACGTTTCCACTGGCCGGGAAGGTTAATGGGCATATCAGTATCAGTCTCGCAGGAACTGAAAAGAATGATAAGGATTAAAGTGCATGGTAGTTTTTTTATCAGCATTTTATTTTAAGTATTTTTAATTAAGCTTAACTATTTAGTCATTCTTTTAGAATACACATAAATCAAACTTTACCCTTACTCAAAAACCGGAAAAGTAAATATAGATTTATGGCCACCATAGCCACTTGAAAAGGCAATCGAAAAATTGCAGACCGGAAGATCAATTGTTGGATTAGTTCTGCATCAAAAGCCTGACTTAGTTGATTGTGCAACGGTACCATCATCGTAAAAGTTGCAATAGAAAATGCTGTGAAGCACAATGCATGCGCCAAAAATAAATTTCGCTCTTTGCTATTTGTTATTCGCCATACCATAAACCAGGACAAGGGTAAAGCAATAGCCATGGGTATGAACAACACCGGGAAAAGAAGTTTGGTGAGACTTTGATGGTACAACGGAAACTCATCAGCCCCGATCAACAGCCAGGTGCGGTAATTTACCTCGATCTCAAGCACAAAAACACCGGTAAGGTAAAAATTGAGAAAGAAGTAAGCTGCGATTAGAAGTTTGTTCATCTAATAATGATTTGTAATTCCAAAAAAGTAACAGGTTTGTTAATCTCCTGAAAGAATACTGCATTATAACACTCAAATCACATAAGGGTTCAGAAGCCCAATAACCTTGCAAAGCCAATTACTGAAAGGGGGCCCACGAAAAATACTCCAAAAATGTAGGCTGCAACATAAATTTTATTTTTCTGAGCAAGTATGGCAAGGCCTTCTGCAATAAAAACAGGTATGTTACGAAGAAAGGGAATAGAATAAATGAGAATGATGGCAAACAAGTTGAAGAAAAGATGTACAAGTGCAATTTGTAAGGCCAGTACTGCCAGTGGACCTGTAATTGCAATGGCAGCAATCAGTGCAGTAATGGTTGTTCCCAGGTTTCCTCCCAGGGTGAAAGGATACACCTGTTTGAGTGTAAACACACCACTACCGGCCATTGGAACTATCAAAGCTGTTGTTGTTGATGATGACTGTACCAGAACTGTTATGATACCTCCGGCCCCAATACCTGAAACAGGACCCCTGCCGATAGTACGATGCATGATCTCAAGGGCCCGGCCAACCATAACTTTTTTCAATATTTTCCCAATGGATTTCACTACGAATAAAATCAGGGCTACACCCAACACAATCATGATAATTCCTCCCCATATGCCGGGAATGAAAGATGAAAAAGTTGCTATTGTATCTGTGGCAGGTTTTAGCATAGCTCCAATGGGATTAAATGATGCAACTTCAGCAGTTGCACCTGGTCTGAAATAGGTTGCAAAATAACCTGATATTCTTTCCAACGGACTAAAAAGCAACTCAAGAGGTAAAAGTATAGCAACAGCCAGTAAATTAAAGCTGTCATGCACAGTGGCAGCAGAAAAAGCTCTTTTGAATTCTTCTCCTTCGCGCATATGTCCAAGACTTACAATGGTGCTGGTAAGAGAGGTGCCCACATTTGCTCCCATAGCCATAGGAATAGCAATACTTAGCGGCATACCTCCGGCAACCATGCCAACAATGATGGATGTTACCGTACTGGAACTCTGAATCAATGCAGTGGCAACAATGCCGATAATTAATGCAATCAGGGGATTGGAAGCAAAATCAAATAACATAACTGCATGACCTGCGGTAGCAAGTTTAAAACCATCACCAATGGTCCCAACTGCTACCAGCAACATATAAACAAGAAAAGCAACAGAGAACCAACTTCTCCAGTTTGAGCTGGTTACACTGTAAGTGATTGAACCCCTGGAAGCTAAGGACATGAGTTATTTAAGTATTTTGAACTATTAAAAGTATTGCAGCCCTGCGAAATGAACAAAAAAACGGGGTTATTTTATGGTAAAGTTTTGGTTAATTTAATGTTACCAAATTGTTAAGAAATGATATTGTCAATTTATTCATCCCTTCCATATATCTTTTCACTAGATTTTACAGCAATAAGGAGTATCTCATATTTTTAGCCAACAGGTGAGAAAACTTTATATCCAATTTTATTGTTTTGGGGATATTGGAAATTGACAGTAACCATGCAATCATTTTTTGAAATGTCGTCTCACAATCATTATAGCCCTTTTCTGGCGCGCATTTACGATAAGGTTTTACATATCCCCATTCGCAACATCCGCAGATCTGTGGCAGAAGAAATAAAGAATGAAGGAGCCATAGAAGTTATTGATTTGTGCTGTGGCACAGGCAATCAAATCACTTATCTGAGAGAAGCAGGTATTGTGCAGGCTGTTGGGGTTGATGTTTCTGAAAATATGCTGCATCAGGCATGGCGTAATGGATTGAAGAATGTATGTTTGAAAATGGATGCATCGGCGACTACTTTCGATAATGATACATTTGATGCAGCCATTATGAGTTTTTCGTTGCACGAAATGGCTGCAGATACTGCCAAAGGAGTTTTTATGGAATCAAAACGAATTGTAAAACCCGGCGGTTTACTTATTGTGGTGGATTATTGCTTCGATAACCATACCCGACCTCTGGGCCGTTTTGCTGCACGCGCAGTGGAAAAATTTGTGGGTGGTGATCATTACCGCAACTTTAAGTACTTTATGGCTGAAGATCTTCTTGCAAAATTTTCAGATGGTCTTTCAATTAGGGAAAAGAGAAGATTTTTGTTTGGTGCTGTGGGGATGTGGGTGTATGTCAATAGTTAAAATAACTTTCTCTTGCACAGGTTGGGTTAAAATCTTTTTTCAACAATCATCATCTTTCCGGGTTTATTGTATCTGAGAATCATCTTAACAGAACTTTTCCATGAAAAAAATTCT
>REDJ01000209.1 GCA_007693555.1 Bacteroidota bacterium | reverse complement strand
AAACGGTACAGTGGTTGATGCAACCACAGGAGAAACCCTGCCGGGTGCCAGTGTTATGATTCAAGGAACCACCACTGGCTCCATAACAGATTTCGATGGCAGGTTTGAATTCAGTGCACCTGCAGGAGATTTGACAATTGTGGCGAGTTTTGTCGGATATACACCAACTTCCAGGCAGGTCAATCTTGCTGCAGGTGAAACCATTACCCTTAATTTTGAACTTTCTTCTGATGTGCAGCTGCTGGAAGAGTTCATAGTTATAGGTTATGGGGTACAGAGAAGATCTGATATGACTGGTGCAGTAGTCAGTATTAGTGGTGATGATATGAATCGCGGTGTACTTACTGATCCAATTCAAGGTTTGCAGGGGAAGGCAGCCGGTGTTATGATTACTAAACCAGGTGGAGACCCTAATGCGGGTTTCTCTGTTAGGGTAAGAGGAGCTTCTTCAATAGCAACCAGTACTTCTCCTCTATATGTGGTTGATGGAGTACCTGGTGTTGATCCTACCACCATTTCACCGGATGATATTGAATCCTTTAACGTTTTAAAGGATGCTTCAGCAGCAGCTATTTATGGTTCCAGAGGAGCAAATGGTGTAATAATTATAACTACCAGAAGAGGAGTTGAAGGCCAAAGGTCAAGGATTGATTTTAATACTTATTATTCCATTGATGAGGTAGCCAACAGACTTGATCTTTTGTCTGCTGAACAACTAAGAGATTTTTCTGATGCGAACAACCTTGACATGGTTGATGGTGGTGCCAATACTGACTGGCAAGATGAAGTATTTCGCCTCGGTTCGTCACAAAACTATAGCCTTGCTTTCTCAGGAAGTGAAAATAATATTTCTTACAGAGCATCTCTTGCACATAGTCTCTTTAATGGCGTAGTAAAAGGTTCTTCCAAAGAAAGAACAACAGGAAGGCTCAATATTGACCATCGTGCTTTTGATGATAGGCTCATTATTTCGTCTGGTTTATCAGGTACTTTTGAAACCAATAACTACGTTCCCTATAGTGGTTGGGGCCTTAATGAGGTTCTCTATCAAACCTATAGTCGCAACCCTACCGATCCGGTGTTTACACAGGAAGGTACTTATTATGAAGATACCCGTGGATTTAATTACAGAAATCCTATTGGTATTATTGAAACCTTTGATAATAACAGAGATGCAAAAAGGTTTTTTGGTTATCTGAAAGCTGACCTTAAAGTATTTGAAGGTTTTACCGCAGGAGTTAATCTGGCTTATACCCGCGATGACCATGAAAATTTTTATTTTGAGCCGGCTGTGCAAGGAGTCATAACCCGCGAAGGTGAAGGAAACAGAAATTACTCAAATTTTGAATCGAGATTGCTTGAAACAACTTTGCGCTACAACACTGTTTTTGATCAACACACATTGGAAGTATTAGGTGGTTATTCCTTTCAGGAGGATTTCAATACGGGTTTTCGTGCCGGAGCCCGAAAGCCATTCTTAAATTTTACAGGAGCTAATGACCTTAGTATCTTTCAGGATATTAACCCCGGTGGAGATATTAATTCCTACAAATCATCAAATCGCTTGATATCCTTTTTTAGCCGGGCTATTTACAATTATGATTCAAGATACTTTTTTACTGCCACAGTCCGTCGCGATGGTTCCTCCAAATTTGGAAAAGATAACGAATGGGGCTGGTTTCCATCTGCCTCTGTAATGTGGAATATTACCAATGAGGATTTCTTTTTCCAGAATAGTTTTGTCAATAATCTGAGGCTTAGAGCAGGTGTTGGTATCACTGGTAATCAGGAATTTGGAAATTATCTGGGTATACAGTATTATCAATCGGCCGGAAATACCCTTAATTTTGAAACCGGTGAAGAGGCCATTTTGTTCCAGTTTGCCCATGTAGCCAATCCCAATTTAAAATGGGAAGAAAACTTTGAAATAAATGTGGGTATTGATTACGGTTTGTTTAATGACCGGATATCAGGGTCTGTTGAATACTTCCGCAAAAACACCTATGATTTGCTTGGTCAGTATTCGGTGCCAGTGCCACCAAACCCGGTAGGCCGTATGTGGGCCAATGTTGGAGAAATAAAAGTAGAGGGTATCGATCTTATGTTGCAGGCTTTTCCTGTAGATTTTAGAAATTTTGAATGGCGTACCAGCTTCTCATTTTCAACCTTTACCCAGGAAGTAGTATCCTTAGGGAATGACCAGTTTGAATGGAGCAGGCTTACACTAGGCAATGTAAGCGGACCTGGCCTTGTGGGCACCTGGTCGCAGGTTGTACAACCCGGAATGGATATCGGAACATGGTTTATGCCTGAGTTTGCTACGATTCAAAATGGTGTATTCCTCTTCTATACAGAAACAGGAGGTGTGACCAGAAATCCTGAACAGGCTGAAAGAAGGGTTGTAGGAAGTGCTTTGCCCGATTTTGAAATTGGCTGGTCAAATTTCTTTAACATTTACAATAACTGGGATGTTAGTTTTGCATTAAGAGGTGTTTTTGGACATGATGTTTTTAATGCGACTAAGCTTATTTTCGGTAATCCGAGTACACTTCCCGCGCTCAATGGCCTGGCCGTGGCTATTGAAGAGTATGATAAAGGACTACGCGATGCACCCAAGGTTAGTAGCTACTATCTGGAAGATGGATCATTCATACGCATGGATAATCTTTCGGTGGGATATAACTTCAGGAATATTAATGGTATTAGTAACTTACGACTGTATTTTGCCTCCAATAATGTATTTACTATTACCAATTACACAGGAATTGATCCGGAGATCAGCTTTTCCGGTTTGTCATTTGGATTGGATCAGTTTAACGTATATCCCAGAACAAGAACTTTTACGTTGGGTTTAAATATTGCAATTTAATCCTATAGATAGCGTTTTTTAATCTGATAAAAGAATAAAAACAATTAATAAGAAATGAAAAAAACTATTTATCAAATAAATATCTTAGTTTTTTTTGGTAAATAGAAATGAATTTATATAATCTTAGTGATATGAAAAAAATATATAGCATATTTATAGCGATCCCCCTCTTTTTAATAGGGTGTACAGATCTGGATGATGTACTATACGATCGTATACCGGAAGATGCTTACACAGCTGATCCGGTTCTTCAAATGAGCCCAATATATCGTCCTATGCAAGATCATCTTGACTGGGGCGGCTGGTGGTTTTGCCAGGAGCTATCTGCTGACGGTTTAGCAATCCCAATCAGGGGTGAGCACTGGAACGATCAGGGTAAATGGGTTGCTTTACACAAACATGATTGGGATACCGAGACTGAGGCTGTGCAAGCAATGTGGGGTAGATATTATGAGGGTATTGTGGAGGCAAATAAATTTATTGAAAGACAAGTTGATGGTATAGGCGATCCCGTTGTCGATGAAGCGATAGCAAAAGCTAAAATTCTGAGAGCGTACTATTATTATCTTGTTATTGACAATTATGGAGATGCTCCTTTTGTAACCATTTTTGTAGGAGCACCAGAAAGACCATTTGCCACTCCAAAAGCTGAAATCTTTGATTCAATTGTTAAACACATAGAGGAAAGCATCCCATTTCTCGATGAAGAAAATCGTTCTAAGACAGCTGTTACTCGCCCCATGGCTCATGCACTTCTTGCAAAATTATATCTTAATGCTGAAGTTTACACAGGGACTCCACAGTGGTCAAAGGCCGAAGAACACATTGATGCTGTGTTGGCCTCGGGATATACCCTTGAACTCGATGCGCTTGGGCCGTTTGTTACCAACAACCAGAATTCTCCAGAAAATATATGGGTGATACCTTACCATGAAGACACTTATCATGGGTTCAATTTACACATGCGTACTTTGCATTACCTCAGTAATCAGACCTTTAACATGCCTGTGGGGCCATGGAACGGTTTAGCTGTTGTTGAAGATCATCTCAATACGTATGCTGAAAATGATCGCAGAAGAGATGGATTCCTTATAGGGCAGCAGTTTTCGGCGGCAGGCGCACCTCTGGCATTAAGTACTGGTGAGCCGGTAATTTTAGATCCATTTATTCCTGCCTTGGAAATGTTACCTGGGTCATATCCTGCTGCTGTAATTGAACTGGCAGGTGCCCGTGTAGTAAAATTTGAAGTTAAAATGGGCGCCAGGGCATATCTTGGCAATCATTTTCCCATTTTCCGCCTGGCTGACTTTTATCTTATGAAGGCTGAGGTACTCATAAGACAAGGTCAAAATGGCGATTCCTACGTAAATATTATCAGAGAGCGCGCAGGACTGGAGCCATGGAGCAATGTTGATCTTGATATGTTGCTGGAAGAAAGAGCCAGGGAAATGTTTTTTGAAGGACACAGAAGACAAGATCTTATTCGGTTTGGAAAATTTGGGAATACCTGGTGGGAAAAGAATGCAAGTGGCCCTGAACGCCAAACATATCCTATTCCACAATGGGTGCTTGAATCCAATCCAAATCTCAGTAATTAATTTAAATTTTCTGAATAATTATCTAATAACCTTTAATATCATTTAATTAATTTTTAAACTCAATTTTTAATTACCTAAAAACAACAATTATGAAAAGAATCAATTTGTTTAAGTATGCAATGTTTTTTGTAGCAGCTATTGGCCTTGTGGTTTTCAATAGTTGCAGTGATGACGATGATGATGATAATGGGACCGATCCTATTTTTGTGGAGGATGGATTCTACATAAAAGGAGAAGGAACAGCTCTTACTGAGCTTGACTTTAAAGGCCTGCTCAAAGCTGCACCTAATGAAGCAGATGGTAACAACCCACGCACTGGGTTATTTGATATTCATGTAGCCGTTAAAGGAGGTCAGGGATTTAATATCGTGCAGGTAGCAGGTCAGGAACAGACTATGTGGGGTCCTGGAAGCGATTTTGCCGAAGTTCCTATGGATGATCGTCACCAGGATGAACCTAAGCTGATTTTCTGGCGGGGCTCGCTGGTTGAAACTACTGATCAATTTATTGTTCCTGAAGATGCTCTTTATCATGTTGCTTTTGATGCTCAACTAGGAACTGTTGCTGTTGCTGAGGTGGTTTGGGGCCTTATTGGTGCAGCAACTCCTGGTGGATGGGGAAGCAGCTCTCAGATGAGCGCAACATTTGATTTGGAAAAAATGACATTTGTTATAGAAGACCTGGAAATGGAAAATGCTGACTGGAAATTCCGGTATTCTAATGGATGGAAGATTTTCTTCGATGCACCAGATAATACAGTTAGTGTTAATACCAACTTTGGTACCAGTGTAAATAACCTCGAGCTTGGCGGACCCAATATCGTGATGAGTGACCGTGGTTTATATAAATATACCATGACCTGGGAGTTGGGAGAGCCTTATGCAGCTACCGAAGAGAAAACAGGTGATCTTGAACCTGCTCCTGAGTATCCAGATGCAATGTACGTTGTTGGTGATGCAACAGCTTACGGTTGGGTAACTCCAGGTGAAGATGAAAACTCTGTAATGCATAAGCTTGCAGGTGGACCCGCCAATGATGGAATTTATTGGAAAATTTTGCATCTTGAAGCAGGAGAAGGTTTCAAAATCTCTGCTGAAAACTGGACCGAACCTAACCTTGATTATGGTGATGTTGATGAGTGGGATGCTGAAGGTTTTGAAGTTATTGCTATTGGTAATGACTGGTCGGTTGAGAATAGCGGCATGTACATGGTAGTTTTAAATCTTCAGGATGATGAAGTTAAGGTTTCGCTGAGAGAAGTTGCTGTTTATGGTATAGGTGATGCTTTCGGTGGTTTTGATACAGGTGTTGAAGCCAACAAATTTACTGTTGATAATACAGAAAAAACCGTTACTTCACCCGCTCTGCCAGCCGATGGTAACATCCGCATGTACGCTGACCATCCATGGATTCCTGACTGGTGGCATGCAGAATTCAATGTTTATGATGGTGTAATTGAATATCGTGGCGATGGTGGAGACCAGCCTGATGTACCAGGAACTGCAGGCCAGGTTATTACACTCATGTTTGACGATAATACTGCTACAATCGAATAATTATTGCTTGTAGAAATAGTAACGTAAAGAGACCGCCTCAAAATTTTTTATTTTTGAGGCGGTCTCTTTTTTTTATACTTTTACTATTCCAAAAATTAACCAAAAAATAACCTTCACTAAATTAATTTGAAATAGAAACGTTATTCATTCAAATGCAGGCAAATGA
>REDJ01000213.1 GCA_007693555.1 Bacteroidota bacterium | reverse complement strand
CCTGCTTCCAGGTAAGTGGGAATGCGGTATTGCTCAAAAACTTCTTCACTTACTTCGCCGTTTTTGCAGGAAACTCCGCTTATATCGGCCGGAAGGCAATGCATATACAATGCTTTTTTATCTTTCGTAAGGTTCATTTTCTCACGGTTACACTCCCAGTCCATATATTTTGCATTGTTATCAAGGCATTCTTTCTCCAGTTCAAGCAGGCCCGAAGCATCCCGGTTTCGCAGCAGTTCGGTACGTTTTTCCATCACATGAAACGGAGCCCAGCTTTTGGGGTAAACGATATCGGCATTTTCAAAGGCGTCTTCCATGCTGTTTACCACCCGGAAACTGCCACCGGATTCCCGGGCATTTTTTCCGGCAATATCCGTCACTTCGGGAATAAGCCCGTACCCTTCGGGGTGTGCCAGTGTAACATCCATCCCAAAACGTGTCATAAGCCCGATAATGCCCTGGGGTACCGAAAGGGGTTTGCCGTAGCTTGGGGAATAGGCCCACGTCATGGCGATTTTCCTGCCTTTCAATGCTTCAGGTCCGCCGTAATGATGCAGAAGGTGCAGCAAATCGGCCATGGATTGGGTAGGATGGTCAACATCGCACTGCAGGTTTACGATGCCGGGTCTTACCGGAAGTACTTTCTGTTCAAATCCGTCATCCAGGGCGGCACCCACTTCCTTCATGTACGTATGCCCTGCACCCAGGTACATATCATCACGTATGCCGATGATTTCGGTGAGAAAGGAAATCATATTGGCCGTTTCCCTTACCGTTTCGCCGTGGGCTATCTGCGACTTTTCTTCATCCATGTCCTGAACGGCCAGCCCCAGCAGATTGGCCGCCGAAGCAAAGGAGAAACGTGTGCGTGTGGATTTATCTCTGAATATGGAAACCGCCAGTCCTGAATCAAACACCCGGCAGGAAATATTCTGTTCGCGCATCATCCGCAGGGCATCTGCAACCTGCAGCACCAGGTCAATTTCTTTGCGGTTCTTTTGCCAGGTCAGCAGAAAGTCTTTACCGTAAAGACTTGCCCCGGTTTTTCTTATTTCTTCAATAATTGAATTGATGTTTTCCATGTTTGTGTTTTGATTGGGGTTGGGGGTTTTATTCTGTTTTTTCTTCAGCGGCAATATTATGCGTAAACAATGCATAAAAAGCCGATGCTGCCACCAGGTGTGTTATGGGGACTTTCTCATCGGGGGCGTGGGCCAGCACTTCGTTACCGGGGCCAAACCCCAGGATGGGTATGCCATGTATTCCGTTGATGGTAACTCCGTTGGTGGAAAAGGTCCATTTATCCACCACCGGGTCCATACGAAACAACTCCATAAAAGTGGCAACTCCCCGTTGAATCACCGGGGCTTTCTCGTCAATTTTCCAGGTGGGATAGTATTTTTCCATGCCGTATGACAGGCCGGTGAAGGCTTTCCCTTCGTAATACAACACATCCACCTTTGCATCGGGATTGCTGATGGCGTCCTGCACTTCTTTCACTGCGCTTTCCATGGTTTCGCCCCAGGTAAGCCGCCTGTCGAGATGCAGACGTGCAAAATCGGCCACTGCACACAGGGAAGGGCTGCCTGATACAAATTCCGAAATGGTAATGCTTCCCTTTCCCAGGAATGGGTCATCGGCAAGTTTTTCATGCAGTTTTTCTATTTCCAGTGCCGCGCGCGAAGCCATATAAATGGCATTTTTGCCGCGTTCGGGTGCAGAACCATGGGAAGAAATACCTTTGAATGAGACGTGCATTTCCATACGTCCCCTTTGTCCGCGGTAAATATTAAGATTGGTGGGTTCGGTGCTGATGACAAAATGGGGTTTCAGGCCGCTCTCTTCAATGATATACTTCCAGCAAAGCCCGTCGCAGTCTTCTTCCATTACGCTGGAAACGGCGTAAAATGTTACTTCCGGGGGTACGCCGATTTCCTTAAGGATGCGCCCTGCCGTAATGGTGGAAGCAATCCCCCCCTTCTGGTCAACCGAACCGCGGCCGTAAACAAACTCATTGTCGATTTCCCCCGAAAAGGGGTCGAAGGTCCAGTTATCGGGATTTCCCACATCCACGGTATCCACATGCCCGTCGATGGCCAGGATGAGCGGGCCCGAGCCGATGCGTCCCAGCACATTGCCCAGTTCGTCCATCTTAACTTCATCAAAACCGGCTTGCTGCATCTGTCGCATGACTTCCTGCTGCACCTGCTTTTCTTCTCCGCTGAGTGATTTGATTTTTACAAGCCTGGAAAGGTTTTGGGCGGTATAATCGCGATATTGTTCCGACAGCTCTTTAATCTTTCTGATGAGTGATAATTTATCCATGGGGTTCCCTGTGTTTTGAAGGTTGGAAGTTGGGCAGATATTTTCCGCAATTTAGAAAAAAAAACTGAATTGCCAACATATATTCGGCTGTAGTTTATCTGCCAGGTTGAAAAAGACAACCCGGAAAAGCGGGGCATAAACCCGGCATCAGAAGTTTTTACATTTCGCTTTCGCGGAAGCGCCGGTAATCGCCGGGTGTGTTGATGTTAAACAGGATTTCGGGATGTTCCACCGGAACCCTTTTCCCACGAAAATTTCCCATAAAACTGCGCAAATCGGGCCAGGGCTCCTGTTGCTGTAAAATTCTCTGAACCATACCCGGACTGATAAGCAGGGGATGCCCACCCTTTCCCTTATATTCGGGCAATACATAATCATTATCACCCAGGGCTGATTTCAGGACATGCAGCAGCTGGGGATTTACAAAAGGATTGTCAATGTTGTGCACAAAGCAGGGTGATGTATCAGGAAGTTGCTCAAGTCCGCACCGCAGGGAATAAAACCGCCCCAGTTCAGGCCGTGAATTCAAAACCAGGGGAATGTTTTTCAGTTCATCATCTGAAGAAATGCTTTTGAAATCATCACCATTAACCACCATAAGCACATGGCAACCGTATTCCCTGAACCTGTTGTACAAATAGCCGGCAAAATACTCACCCGACGGCATCCTGAGCTGCCATTTGGGTGTTCCCATGCGGGTGCTGTGGCCAGCGGCTAACAGGAGGGCCTTGTCATTTCGACCGAAGGGAGAAATCTGATAGTTTTTACCGGACACCATTTTTTTTAAAACAATTAACCAAACCCAAAATTAACCCTTCCATTTCAAAAACCACCCAAGCTCTTCTTTTTTTCGTATTTTTGGAATCATTCCTTCATCCAAAGCACAGTAGTATGACCGACCGTTTTGTACCCATAGCCCTTCCGGCATTATTTCAATCTATACTGGAGCAGTTGAAGGCCGGACACTATTTTGGGATTCCCCGGGAAAACTTCTATGAACCCAAAGACAACACCTTCGATACAGAGCGGTTCGGACAAATACTTGCCACGCCGCTGGGTCCGGCTGCCGGACCGCACACGCAACTGTCGCAAAACATTGTGGGTGCATGGCTTTGCGGTGCCCGCTATATGGAACTCAAAACCGTGCAAACCCTTGATGAGCTTGAAGTTTCCAAGCCCTGCATCGACCTGCAGGACGAAGGCTACAACTGCGAATGGTCGCAGGAACTGCGCATCCACCAGTCCTTTGAGCAATACCTTGATGCATGGATAATGATTCATTTGCTGGAGAAGCATCTGGGGTGGGAAGGTTCAGCACAAAAAACCATCTTCAACATGAGCGTGGGCTACAACCTGGAAGGAATTCTCAAGCCCAATGTGCAGTGGTTTTTCGAAAAAATGAATGATTGCTCAGAAGAAATCAAAGAAAAAATTGATTCGCTTTCAAAGCAATTTCCATGGGTGAGCGAAGTGGGAATTCCCGGTCAGATTTCCAACAACATCACACTGAGCACCATGCATGGCTGTCCGCCCGATGAAATAGAAAAAATCGGGATGTACCTTATCAGGGAAAAAGGACTTCACACCATCATCAAACTGAACCCTACCCTGCTCGGACCTGAAATGGTAAGGAACATCCTGAATGAGAAATGCGGTTTCAAAACCCCGGTGCCCGACCAGGCTTTTGAGCACGACCTGAAATATCCCGATGCGGTAAGAATCATATCCAATCTGCAAAAAGCTGCTGATGACCAGAATGTATTTTTCGGCCTGAAACTGACCAATACACTGGAAAGCAACAACTTCCGCAACGTATTTGCCGAAGACCAGAAGCAGATGTACATGAGTGGAAAGGCACTTCACCCCCTTGCGGTAAACCTTGCAGCCAAAATCCGCAAAGATTTCCCGGAAATTGATATCTCCTTTTCCGCCGGTGCCGATTGTTTCAATATCCATGAACTGCTGGCCTGCAATCTGAGCCCGGTTACCGTTTCTTCCGACCTGCTGAAGCCCGGCGGATACGGCAGACTTTCCCAGTACCTTGAAAATCTGAAGGAAAAACTGGATGAAAAGAATTTCACAGGCATTGCGCAACTCATCAGCGAAAATCCTTCCAGAAAACTGACAGAATACAGCGCTTCGGTGGCTGATAATCCCGCTTACAGGAAAGCCCTGCGCGAGCCCAATATCAAAACCCTGCGGCCGCTTAACTACTTCGATTGCATTTATGCCCCTTGCATGAGCACCTGCCCTGCTGAACAAAATATTCCGCTTTACATGCATTACGCTGCACAGGGCAACTGGCAGAAGGCTTTTGAAGTCATCATGAAAACCAATCCCTTCCCCACCATAACGGGAACAGCCTGCGACCACGATTGCCAGAGCAAATGCACACGCATCAATTATGACTCCACGCTTGCCATCCGGGAAATCAAACGATATGTTGCCGCTTTTGAGAATGATGAAACTTTCATCAAAACCATCCCTTCCATGGGTATTAAAGCTGCCATAATAGGTGCAGGCCCGGCCGGACTGTCATGTGCATGGTATCTGAAACTATCGGGTTTTGATGTGGATGTGTATGAAGAAAAATCTGCCGCAGGCGGAATGGTGCGGCAAACCATTCCCGATTTCAGGATGACCGAATCGGAGATTGAAGGCGACATCCAAAGAATCATTTCCCTGGGAATAAACGTACATTACAATACCCCTGTGACCGGGGAATTATTTGAAAAACTGAGAAAGTCGGGGGCATTCATTTTCGTGGCACCGGGTGCAAGAAGTTCACGTAAATTGAATATTGCCGGAGAAGATGCATCAGGTGTGGAAGACCCACTGAAATTCCTGGCTGATTTCAAAAAGGGAAAAACCCATAAGCTGAATGCCAAAAATATACTCATCATTGGCGGTGGTAATACCGCAATGGATGTGGCACGTACGGCAAAAATATTCTCGGGGAAAGATGCAACAGTAAAAATTATTTATCGTCGCACCATACAGGATATGCCCGCCAGTGCTGAAGAAATCCTGGGCACCCGGCAGGAAGGGGTTGAAATGCACGAGCTTCTGGCGCCGCAAAAAATCATCACAGAAAACGGCAAGGTTAAAGCACTGGAATGTGTGCGCATGAAAGTGGATGGTTATGATGATTCGGGCAGGCAGAAGGTGAAGCCCATAGATGGAGAAATCATAACTGTAAAGGCAGATATGATTATCCCTGCCGTGGGACAGTTTACAAACTGGGATTTTGCCCCGGAAGAATTGATGAAGCCTGCAAAAGACGGTTTCACCACCGGACTGGACAAAGTTTACATTGGCGGTGATGCAAGGGCCGGCGCATCCAATATCATTTCTGCTTTGGCTGACGGACGCAAGGCGGCAGAAGCCATTGCAAAAAAAGCCGGTGTTGCTTTTCCGGAAATTTTTTATGACAAAAAAGAAAAAGTTTCGTCAAAAGAGCTGTTGGTTATGAAAGGCCGGCGTGTACGAAGCCGGATTACCGAACATGCAGCCGATGGCCATTTCAAACCCATTGAAACCCATGCCGCTGCGAAACAGGAAGCCGAACGCTGCCTGCTTTGCGATGAAATCTGCAACATCTGCGTAACTGTTTGTCCCAATTTTGCCAACCAGGGTTTTGAGTTGCAACCCGTGTTGTACAATCTGCAAACAGCCAACAGAACCAAAGAAGGAATAATAACCCTGGAAGACGGGCAGATATTTGAAATCACACAAAAATACCAGATTTACAACATTGCTGATTTCTGCAACGAATGCGGCAATTGCAATACCTTCTGCCCCACCATGGGAGCACCTTATCTTGACAAACCCAAAATTCACCTGAGTGATGAAAGCTGGGGAAATGCCAGAGAAGGGTTCAGAATC
>REDJ01000212.1 GCA_007693555.1 Bacteroidota bacterium | reverse complement strand
TGAACTATAAACTCCGGGCACGAACTGAAGTCGTACCCGGAGAAAAAATCACATCGTGATTTTTAAAACTGCGTCTCTTGCGGCTTTACGAGAAAAAAACTTTCGTGGAGAAACTTACAATACCCCCCAGCCCCCTGGAAGGGGTAGCTGGAAACTGCAGCAAATGTGTGTGCGGCTGAGGTTCCCCCTGTCAGGGGGTTAGGGGGTGTAGGAGGCATTAAAACTTTCAGGCTTCAGTGGCTATTAAAACTTTTAACCATATAAGACATATAAGGGTTTGGAAGGCATATAAGAAATGGGAAAGCAGGAAAATGAGAAAATAGGAAAATAGGAAAGTCAAATTACTCCGGGCACGAACCAAAGTCGTACCCGGAGAATACTCTGCGCGACTCCGCGTCCTTCGCGGCTCCGCAGTGAAAGACGCTACTGCACCGTCATTTCCCCCCTGAGAGAGGTTTGCAGGTATTTTTTGATTCGCTGGGCTGAGTAGTTATTACCCAGCAGATACATCAATTTGGTAATGGCCGATTCAAGTGTAATATCATAGCCGCTGATAACACCGATTTTTTGCAGTTTTACACTGGTTTCATATTTTCCCATTTTCACCGCACCACCCCGGCACTGGGTAACATTATAAATGATCAGTCCGCGTTCAACTGCTTTTTCCAGTTCTTCAAGAAACCAGGCGTGTGTGGGCGCATTGCCAGAGCCAAAGGTATGCATTACCACAGCCTTTATGCCCTCAATATTCAGTATGGCTTCCACTGCTTCAAGGGTTATACCCGGAAACAAAGTAAGCACTGCCACCCCCGGATCCATACTGGTAAATATGCGGAATTCCTGACCGATGGGTTTATGGATGAACTCATGGTTGTATTTGATCTCAACCCCCGCCTGGGCCAGTACCGGATAATTCACCGAACGGAAAGCCTCAAAATGTTCGGCATTGAACTTATGTGTGCGGTTGCCACGATAAAGCTGATATTCAAAATATATACAAACCTCGGGTACCAGGGCCTCTCCATCTTTTTTTGCAGCGGCTATTTCAAGGGAAGTAATAAAATTTTCTTTCCCGTCGGTTCTTATCATGCCAATGGGGAGTTGCGAGCCGGTGAGAATAACCGGTTTGGAAAGATTTTCCAGCATGAAACTCAAAGCCGAAGCTGTATAAGCCATGGTATCAGAGCCATGCAGAATAACAAAGCCATCATATTTTTCATATTTCTCCTCAATGATTCGTGCAAGTCGTACCCATACATCGGGTTGCATGTTAGATGAATCTATGATGGGATCAAATGAAATACTGTCAATATGAAAACCAAATTTCTTTATTTCAGGAATTTGCGAGGTAAGATGCTTAAAATCAAATGCTTTAAGGGTTCCGGTTTCGCTATCCTGAACCATTCCAATGGTACCTCCTGTGTAAATGACCAGGATCTGTGCTGTACTGCTCATAGTTTCAGCTTAGTTTAAATAACTTATGTGCATTTTCTGTTGTTATTCTGGCAACCTGCCCAATATCCACACCTTTAATTTCTGCAATTTTTGCAGCGATATGAGGTATATATGCAGGTTCATTTCTTTTGCCGCGATGCGGCACCGGGGGAAGATACGGAGCATCGGTTTCGAGCAGCAGATGCTTCAAATCTGTATGTTTAACTACATCTGCCATCATGCTTTTTTTATAGGTTACCACTCCACCTATTCCAAGCCTAAATCCAAACTCAGTGAACCAGTGTGCCTGCTGCACATTTCCCGGGAAACAGTGCATAACGCCTTTGAGTCCGGTTCCACGATACGCTTCCAGCACCTGCATGATCTCCTCTACAGATTTGCGCGAGTGGATCACCACTGGCAGGTCATATTCCAGGGCCCATTCTATCTGGGTTTTGAAAGCCTGAACCTGCTGTGCAAAAAAGGTTTTATCCCAGTAAAGGTCGATACCCGTTTCACCCACAGCACACATTTTCCCTTTTTCAAACCAGGGTTTTATGCGGGCAAGAACTTCCTCAAAATCCGCTTTTACCGAGGTAGGATGAAGTGCCATCATGGGTTTGCAGTTTGCCGGAAACGTTTCACACAAATCCATCATGGGTTGGATTGTTTCTTCATCCACATTGGGCAGCAGCATATACTCCACACCGGCCTGAACAGCGTTTTCCACTGCACTGTTTCGATCCTTGTCAAACTGCTCAAGGTAAAGATGGGTATGGGTATCGATGTATGTGAGCATATTTTTAACTAAACTTTTTGCCCACTTCCCGGAGCATGACCTCAACCATCTTTTTGAGGTCAAAGCTATTGGTAAGACCCCATTCCTGCTGAGCAACAGTATCGTCGATACTTTTGGGCCATGAATCTGCAATGGCCTGGCGGAAGTCGGGATTGTAACTTATATTAAAATCAGGAATTTGCTTTTTAATCTCTTCAGCCATTTCTTTAGGGCTGAAGCTAATACCCGCCACATTGTAGCTGCTCCTGACCTGAATTTTATCAGCCGGTGCTTCCATGAGGTTGATGGTAGCCTTTATGGCATCATCCATAAACTGCATGGGCAGATAAGTATCTTCCGAAAGAAAACATTCATACTTTTTTTCCCTGATGGCATCGTAAAAAATCTCAACTGCATAATCGGTGGTACCGCCACCGGCTTCAGTTTTATGGCTTATCAGTCCGGGATAGCGGATGCTGCGCCCGTCAATACCATATCTATGGAAATAATACTCCAGCCATCTCTCACCCGCCAGCTTACTGATGCCATATACCGTATTGGGTTCCATTACTGTAAACTGAGGAGTATTCTCGCGGGGAGTGGTCGGCCCGAAAACAGCAATAGAGCTGGGCCAGAAAACCTTTGACAGGTTTAGCTCACGCGACAGTTCCATTACATTAAGCAAACTCTCCATATTGATATGCCAGCTTGCAATGGGTTTCTTTTCTGCATTGCCTGAAAGTATAGCAGCCAGGTGGTAAATCTGGGTGATCTTGTTCCGGCTAACGGTACCAAACAAACGGTGGGTGTCGAGCACATCAAGTATTTCAAAGGGTCCGCCTTCGGTGATCTCTTTATCGGCGGGTTTGATGTCGGTGGCCACCACATTGGAGTCGCCATAAATTTTTCTCAGTTCAAGTGTAAGCTCCGAGCCAATTTGCCCGGCACAACCTATAACAAGAATTTTTTCCATTTTGTGTTTTTTAGTTGATTTAAGGGTGTGGCAAAGTTAGAAAAGTTTTTTCAGCTCCAAAGTACCGATTAGGAGGCTATAAAATAATTTTGATGATCGCCTCTCTGTTAATTACTGATATAAAGAAAAGAATATTTAGTAGTTATTATTGTTGACCCACCCCGCCCTACGGGCACCCCTCCCATACGAACGGGACAGGTCCCTACGAGCAAGGAGGGGATGGTAACAAACTCAAACTTTTTGCATATAGTTCCAACGCACAACCCTGGTATTTTACTGCTGACACCAATGCTTCTGCTGATGTAGCACCTCTCCCTGCTCGTAGGGAGGGGCCGGGGGAGGGTCCGGAAGTTAATTAAATATTTACGAAGTCTTTATCTTTCGTTTTTCGAAACCAGATAAAAGCAATTTTAAAACGTTTAGACAAGATTACGTACAATCATATAAATTTAATTTCCCTGCATAGAAATATTGCTCGCTAATTCACATTTTTTATTTTTATCCTTTGGCAAAAAGCCATACTTTTGCTTTGGACAAAAATTTTTGCCCATCAAAAAGAAAGTCAGAAGATTATCATGGATAACTTTATCGTTTCAGCCAGAAAATACAGGCCTGCAACCTTTGATATGGTAGTAGGTCAGAATTCCATTACCAATACCCTGAAAAATGCAATAAAAAATAACCACCTGGCTCAGGCTTTTTTATTTTGCGGCCCCAGGGGTGTGGGTAAAACTACTTGTGCCCGAATTATGGCAAAAACCATAAATTGCGAAAATATTACAGAGAATATAGAAGCCTGCGACAAATGCAAATCCTGCGAATCTTTTAACAATTCCAACTCTTTTAATGTGCATGAACTGGATGCCGCCTCAAACAATTCTGTTGATGACATCCGCAACCTGGTAGATCAGGTGCGCATTCCTCCACATATTGGAAAATACAAGGTGTACGTGATTGATGAGGTTCATATGCTTTCTCAATCTGCCTTCAATGCATTTCTGAAAACACTTGAAGAACCCCCGGCCTATGCAAAATTTATACTGGCCACAACGGAAAAGCATAAAATTATTCCCACCATATTATCCCGTTGTCAGATATTTGACTTTAACAGGATTACCATTGATGATATTGCAAAACAACTGCAATATGTGGCTGAAAATGAGAAGATCGAAGCTGATTACGATGCTCTTCAGATTATTGCACGCAAGGCCGATGGTGCCATGCGCGATGCACTTTCCATTTTTGATCAGATTGTAAGCTTTGCGGGCAGTAAGGTAACATATAAATCGGTTGCCGAAAACCTGAATGTGCTTGATTATGATTACTTTTTCACTATGACCGACCATCTGCTCGCCGGCAATACTACTGAAATATTGCTGCTTTTCAATGAAATTGTTGAAAAAGGGTTTGATGGGGCACATTTTATTTCAGGTTTTTCCGATCATCTGCGCAATCTCCTGGTTTGTAAAGATCAAAGAACCGTAAAATTGATTGAAACAGGAGAGAGTGTAAGACAAAGATATCTGGAGCAATCAAATAATTGCCAGCCGGAATTTCTCCTCAAGGCTCTTGATATCAATAACCGCTGCGATATCAGCTACCGAAACAGCAATAACAAAAGACTTCACATAGAACTTGCTCTTTTACAAATTGCTGCATTATTGCAAAATGAACCTGTGGAACAAAAGATCACGGAAAAAATAGTACAACCTAAAAGTTTGCCACCCATACCGCCTGCAGAAAAGCCTTCAGCAAAAACTGAAACAGAACCAAAGCAAACTGAAGCCGCACAAGCATCATCTACATCAAAACCAGAGGAAACCAAATCCATTACAGAAACTCCTTCTCCCAAACAGGGAAAACCCTTTTCCATCAAAATAAATAAACCTTTACAGGCAGAAGACGAAAAAAAAAAATCTGAAGCAGAGGAGGTAGCAGGGTCGGAAGAAAAACCCAATGATAGCTTTTCAGAAGATTTACTGTTGGAAGCCTGGAAAAAGTTAAAAGAGAAATACAAAGAAACCAGTGTAACAACATATACTGCATTTAACACCTATAAACCGGCGATCAAAGGTGAACATACAATAATGATTACCGTTGATAATGTGATACAAAAAGAGGCAATTAATGAACAAAAACAGGAAATATTGAGTTTCCTCAGGCAAAAACTTAACAATTATGCAATCAATATTGAAATTGTATTGAATGAAAGTCCAAAAACACACAAAGCCTACCTGCCTGCAGAAAAGTATCAGAAGATGAAAGAAAAAAATCCTGATATAGAGCGCTTAAAAAATGATCTTGACCTTGATTTTATTTATTAAAAATAATTAACAAAAGTTTTTAACGTCCATTGTAATTATCTTACAAAAAAGCATACTTATTTAAAATCTGAAATAAATGACCAGTTAATCAAATTATCTTTTTAACCTAAAATAACATTAATATGAAATTGAAAGTGAAGTTTTTTCTGTCATTGGCACTGCTTCTGACAGGTAGTCTGAGTTTCAGCAGCACTCCGAAAATTGAGTTTACGGAGTACACCCTGGATAACGGATTGCACGTGATCCTGCATCATGACAATACCACTCCCAATATAGTGGTAAATATCATGTACCATGTGGGCTCTAAAAATGAACACCCCGAGCGTACCGGATTTGCCCATTTTTTTGAGCATCTGATGTTTGAAGGCTCAAAACATATTGACCGGGGAGAATTTTCTGAACTGATAGAACAAGCCGGTGGCACATTAAATGCTTTTACGAGTTTTGATGTCACCAATTATTTTTTACTTCTGCCATCCAATCAACTGGAACTTGGCTTATGGATGGAAGCTGAGCGGATGTTGCATCCCGTCATTGATTCCATAGGTATTGCTACCCAAAAGGATGTAGTTACTGAAGAAATGAAACAAACCCGCGACAACCGTCCTTACGGCAGGTTGCTTACGGAAACCATTGCAAGAGCTTTCACCACCCACACATACAGATGGGATATACTGGGAGCTGACCCACACATCCGCAATGCCACAGACGAAGACATCAAAGCATTTCATGATATGTTTTATG
>REDJ01000064.1 GCA_007693555.1 Bacteroidota bacterium | reverse complement strand
TCTGATTATGGTCTGAATGCCAACTGGAACATTCGTGCAAGGTTGCAGTATGGCGGTGTGCAATGGCTCACCATTGATCCTGCTATCGGTGTGATTGAAGAAGATCAAAGCCAGGTGGTTACTGTAAACTTTGACGCTACTAATCTTGAACCCGGCACCTATAATGCCAATATCAGGATAAGTAATAATTCCATTAACGAACAATTGGTGATCGTACCTGTAACGCTGGTAGTTTCAGAGCCGGTAATGTATACCTTAACCTTGTTGGTGAATCCCGATGATGCAGGTGTGGTAACAGGTTCCGGAACATACACTGCAGGCACAGTAGTAACGGTAAATGCCGTTGCCAATGAAGGCTACGAGTTTATTAACTGGACAGATGCCGATGATAATGTTGTTTCGGATGTTGCAGAGAATGAGATTACTGTCAATGAAGACTTAACTTTCATTGCTAATTTTGAGCTCACTGTTAATGTTTTTGATATTTGGGAGAGTCAGCTAAGTATCTATCCCAACCCTGCTTCTGATATCATCAATTTCATCAGCAATGATAATATCAGGAAACTTGAACTTTTCACTCTTACCGGTCAAAAAGTTTATGGTGCAGAGGTAAATCATAATAATTACAAACTCGATGTATCAGGTTTACCACAAGGTTTTTACATTGTAAAACTTACAAATATGGAAGGTGAAATCCATACAACACGGATACTGATAGCCAGATAGATAAACATTGGAACGAACTGTTTTTGGTTAATAGTTTGTGTTGGTGCGGGTCGCTGCCGAAAGGTGGCGGCCCGCTTTTGCAAATACAAATGATTGAACTTACTTTGACTATAAATGTTTAATTTTAAAAAGTTCTATAACCCAAAACTAAAACAACTTTCTTGATTATAAAAATTGAGACTAGAATTGATTTAACAATATAAAATAGTAATTTTGATGCAAATCTATTATTAGTTAATTTAAAAAAACAGGAAGCATGAAACAAGGAATAAAATTTTTTATTATTGTATTGGCGGTTGCACTAACATCCTGTACTGCAGCAGGAAGAATGTCAACAAGGATAACTGCTGAATGGGATATAGAAAAGTTTGAAAGCCGCACAGTTACTGGAAGTAGCACGGTAGTTGAAAATGCCGGAACGATAACCTTCAGGAGCAATGGTCGCGGCATGCAGTCTTTTACTTCTGCTATAGCTCACGGAGGATTATCATCCGACAGTGAATTTCGCTGGGAAAATACAGCTAATACGGTTTCCATCAAAAGCCCTGATGCACAATATCCTAAGGTCTGGATCGTGGTTAATTCAGGCAGAAGCAAACAGGAGTGGTATTCAACTGACGGACAAGGGAACGTACAGGTTATGCACTTAAGAAAAAAGTAATTGTACCGGGCTTTTGCCAGGTTCTGTAATGGAGTCCGGTTAGAGTTTCAACTCCAACCGGCTTTTTTATTTTATCCAGTATTTAAAAACAAAATATTTTTGTTATTATGAAATCAATTAAGAGATTTATAATACCCGTATTGATCTTTTTACTTTCCAATTTTCTGCAATTTGGCATCCATGGTCTTCTTACAATGGCTCCGGAGACTGCACAATTGTTAAGAAAAACCGGAGAAGTATTATTTGTGGTGAGTATTGCATGGGCCATTATTGTAATTATTCGCATTGCCAAAAACCAGTTGCTCAAAAACTATGATATCGATGTCCCCGATAACCTGAAGAGCAGAAAGGTATATACGCAATACAATATTCTTGAACGGATAGTGATATTTGTCATCATTATTATATCCGTTGCGATTATCCTTATGCTTTTTGAAAGTGTGAGAAGTGTGGGGGTAAGTATCTTTGCATCGGCAGGTATTGCAGGATTGATTATTGGTCTGGCAGCCCAGAAAGCTCTGGGAAGTATTCTTGCCGGATTGCAGATAGCCATTACTCAGCCCATCAGACTCGATGATGTGGTCATTGTAGAAAATGAATGGGGCTGGATTGAGGAGATCAATCTTACCTATGTGGTAGTGCGCATTTGGGATAAACGACGCCTTGTGGTGCCATCCACCTTTTTTCTCGATCGCCCGTTCCAGAACTGGACACGCACTTCGGCCGATATCCTGGGTACGGTTTTCATTTATACCGATTATACCATACCTTTTGAGCCTTTGCGCAAAGAACTCACCCGGCTGCTTGAATCGAGTCCGCATTGGGATGGCAAAGTAAACGTATTGCAGGTCACCGATGCAAAAGAAAGTACTCTTGAAATACGTGCATTGATGAGTGCTGAAACCAGCCCGCAGGCATGGGACCTGAGGGTTTTTGTCAGGGAAAAACTCATTGAGTTTATTCAAAAGGAATATCCGCAGTGTCTGCCACGAACCCGTGTAGAATTAAAGGAACCGGATAAGCCAAAAACAAAATAATTTACTGCTTATCAAGGCTCTTCAAAAGATTCAAAGCATCTTCCTGTTTCTTTAAAACATACCTTGCATCGGTTTTAAGCATTCCAACCCTAACCGTCCAGGCATGGTCGGGCAGGGTTTGGAATAACAATTCATCAGTCCAGCCTGCTCCGATTGCCAGGACAAAATCGTATTTCTTTCTGGAAAACCAATGCATGGCAAGTTCTCCTTTGTTGATACCTGAACTACTGACTTCAATCAACCTTCTTCCATATAAAACCTGTACACCGATATTGGTGGTAATGGACAGCAAATGATCACTTACTTCTTTGCTCAAAAAAGACGATTGTTCAATATCAGCTTTATGATAATCCCATATTAAAGAATAATCGCGCTCTTCAATATAGGCACCGGGCAGCCTGTCAGTATACAATTCCAAAATGGGCAAAACCTCTGTCTTCCATTCATTGGAAAGGGGCTTGAAAAGCTTCCATTTTTTTTCCTTGTATTCCCGTATCCAACTGCCATGCTCTGCAGTAATATTTACAGGAGTATTGCCAAGCCATTTATCCAGGTCTTCTTTACTTCGACCACTGATAATTACAATATCAGTTTTGTCAGTTCGGTTAAGATTTCCAAGAAGTTTCAGCAAGTCCTGTGATGGACTGGCCTCGTGGGGTTCTTTTGCCAACGGAACCAGTGTACCATCGTAGTTTACAATAATGATACGATTTTTAGCTTTTATGTAATGCTGGAACAGTTCTTCCCTTGTTTCCTGTTTAAGGATTTTTGCTTTGGAAGTAAAACTGGATACTCTGCTTATATCGAGCAGGCTGTCAACATAATCATTTGCCCATTTTGTCACATTATATCTTTTCAAACGTTTCTGCATCAGCTTGTTGCGACGTATTTGTTCTTCAGCCGGAATTGTTAAAGCTTCTGCAATGGCATCTGCAATCTCATTCACATTGTTTGGATTGATTATAATGGTTTCACTCAACTCTTTGGCAGCCCCGGTGAATTCACTTAGAATCAGAACTCCTTTATAATCATTGAGTGAAGCTATATATTCCTTGGCTACCAGGTTCATACCATCACGTAATGGAGTTATCAATGATACATCGCTCATTCGATATTGAGCTATAAGTTCTTTATGTGGAAGTGAAGTATACTGATATATTATGGGGGTCCAGTTAACTTTACCAAAGTTTCCATTGATACTTCCTACAAGCTCATCAAGTCTGCGTTTGATTTTCTGATAAGAGGTAACACCTGTTCTTGAGGGAACCACAATCATATTTAGAAAAACCTTACCATGCCATTCGGGGTGGTTTTTCAGGAAAATCTCAAATCCCTGGAGGCGATTGATAATCCCTTTTGAATAGTCAAGCCGGTCAACAGACAAAATAATTCTGGGTTCATCGGGTCCTGGTTTTTTGCTGGGGAAAGGTGACACATCCATATTATGAAATTTATCATATTCAATGCCCATAGGGAAAGAACCTACTTTCACCACCCGGTCAGGCAGATCGATTGTACCCATATGGTTCTCCTTTCCCAGAATTCTCAATATGGAGCGCAAAAAATACTGGGCATAGTCATAAGTGTGAAAACCTATAAGGTCGGAACCCAGAAGCCCTTCGAGGATTGCTCCACGACTCTCTTTCGGAAAAAGCCTGTACATTTCAAAAGAAGGGAAAGGTATATGCAGAAAGAATCCAATGGGATTATTTACTTTTTCTCTCAGCATACCGGGCAGCAACATCAGATGGTAATCATGAACCCATAAAATATCTCCGGGTTTTAAAACTTTTAATACTTCATCGCAAAATATTTCATTTAATCTTTTGTACTCATCCCAGAATTCATTTTCGAAACTTGCATAATTGGGGAAATAGTGAAAAAGCGGCCATATGGTTTTATTGCAGAACCCCAGGTAAACCTTATCCATAAGCTTCTGCGACAAGAAAACAGGGGAGGCTTTAAACTCCTTTTGCACAGAATCCCTGATAAACTCCTCATCTTCTTTCTCAATTGTTGTACCAGGCCATCCCATCCAAATGTAATCATCTACATCTGATACCACTTTTCCCAGACCTTTTAAAAAATCCGTAAGGCCTGATACCAGACCTCCGGCACTTTTTTCGAATACGAATTCACCGTTCTCCCTTTTAACAGACACGGGTAATCGGTTTGATACAATTACTAATCTCATGTTCTTTTATTTTAAGTTAAATATTTTTTTGTCGTTGGTTTTGAAAAGATGTTTCTCTCCTTTCACCCCAATGGTAACAGGATTTGCCCATCCCTTGTCAAAATCAATTGTTAGTTTTTTATGGTTAATTTTCAGATCCATCCAATGGCCCCTGTATCGCAGATTGAAGTTCATTTCTTCAATATCATCGGGCAGTTGGGGATTAAACCATAAAACATCGTCTCTTATTTCCAGTCCTGAGTAGCATCGTTGAATCAGATCGAGGGTTCCGGCCATTGCCCCGAGGTGAATTCCCTCGTGGGTGGTGCCACCCTGTACATCCTTAAAATCGCTCATGAGAGCTTTTCGAAATCGCTTCCATGATTCATTACGATGTGATCGGGCATACACCCATGCATGTATTACCTGGCTAAGGGTTGATCCATGGGCGGTGCGCTTGCGATAATATTCAATATTTTCGGGAATATATTCCGGTGAAAAATTATATCCCAGTTTCTCAAATATTGCAGATAGTTCTTCCGAAGAAAACAAGTAAAAAAGCATAAGCACATCAGCCTGCTTACTTGCTTTGTAATTATTGCATGAATCTCCTTCAGCTTCAAGTATACGGTCAAGGCGTAGCGAATGACCATGCTTCTCATGATAATGATCCCAATCGAGTTCCTTTAGCTTTTCATAACCGTCAAACTGTAAAATGATATTATCCTGAAACGGGACATACATTTTTTTTGTTATATCTTCCCATCGTTCAGTATCTTTTTCTGTAAAGCCAATACTTTCCTGAAGGTTCTTGCAGCAGTTTTCATCGAGCAGTTCCAGTAAATCAAGTGCATGTTGTATTACCCATACTGCCATAACGTTGGTATAGGCATTATTGTTAAGTCCGGGTTCATTTTCCGGGGCGTCAGGGTAGTGAGTATGGTATTCATCAGGTCCCATTACCTTACGTATCTCATAGTTGCCTTTTTCTTTATTGTATTCAGCAATACTTGACCAGAACAATGCTGTTGAAAGAATAATTTCGGCACCATGGGATAGCAGGAAGTCCATATCACCGGTACTTTGATAGTAGTGCCAAACGTTATACGGAATCGCGGCATTGATATGATATTGCAAGTGTGATACATCAGGCAACCATCTGCCCGATTCGGGATTCAGATGCATCTTCTGGGTTTCTTCACGTCCGTTGCTGCCGCTTTGCCATGGAAACATCGCTCCGCGAAAACCGGCTTCTTTTGCCGCGTAACGTGCTTCGGTTAGCCTGCGGTAGCGGTACATGAGTAACGACCGTGAAAGCTGCGGGTGATGCAGGTCAATAAAAGGTTGTATGTAAAGCTCATCCCAGAAGATATGTCCACGGTAGGCTTCACCATGCCAGCCCCTGGCAGGTATACCTATGTCATAATCAATACTATTATAGGAAACGGTTTGATATAAATGAAAGATATGTAAACGGGTGACAAGCTGGTCCAGACTTTCATTTGTTTTTAATTCAATGTCATTGAATTGCCATAGCTGATCCCAATGTGTAGTATGAGCTTGTTCAAGTTGTGCAAATCCTTTTACTCGATCAATCAGCTTACGGGCCTCGGTCAGCGGATCGGAAATAGCCATATCGCGTGAAGTATAAAAAGAAGCAATTTTTTCAATTGTAACTGTTTGGCCTTCACTGCATGAAATTAAAAAGTCTCCGGCAACAAAGTTATTTTTCTTGATCTTTTTTTGTTCGATCCTCAAGAGTTCTTCTCCCGAGAAGATTTGAGTTCGCGCAGCCTGCGCCACGAGTATGTTGGATTGTTTGGTGTGGCTTTGAAGGAAAACACTGCTTTCGTTAAAATGCCCTGAATTGAGCACCTCAATATGGTCCTGGTTGAGATCGCTGTAGCGCTCCACATTGTTATTAATGATATCTCCGTCAATACCTGACCGCAGTGTAATTTCACCAGACCAGTTTTCCGGTGTCAGTTCCCAGTGGATGGCAGCAGCATGGGGGTTATCCATGCTTACCAGACGACGGCTGAAAAGAGATGTTTCCCTGCCTTTTTTGTCGCGGAACTTTATGCTACGCTCCAGGATGCCTTCTTTTAGCTTCAGGTCAGTCCGGTAATCCAGAATTTCCAGGTTATCCATGTCAAACCAGTCACCATCATCAATCTTAAAGGTAAGAAACAGCCAGTTGGGCCAGTTTACCAGATCTTCATTTTCTATAACCCTGTCCTCAACTTTTGACTTCATGCGATTAAAACCACAAGCCAGGTAAGTACCGGGATAATTCCATTCTTTTCCGGGGCCGTTTTTCCTGAATTTATTTCTCTCCATTTCAAGAGCACCACGGGTGGCAAAATATCCGTTACCAAGTGTACATAATGCTTCCCGAAGGGGATGTTCTTTTTTATCAAATCCCTTATATGTAACAGTCCAATTGTTCTTCATTATTCTTGCTTTATTAAACTCCACTCACTTGACGATATTCATTCCAAATCAAATCAGCGCTTATCATAATCATCATAACTATCAGCGTTCCATAACACCCTACTTATAAATCGAAATCAATCTGTTAAAAAACTCACGCACCTGAAATACATTTTTAAGCGCATATTCTGCAGCCGTTTTTTGTCCGTGTCCACCCACCAGAATTCCAATACCTTTACCTTTGAGCTCTTCAAAGGCATCTTCATCCGTAATATCATCACCAATGAACATGGGAATTATATCATCCTTGCCAGATAATTCAAGTGCATCCATGATCCATTCCATAGCTTTTCCTTTGTGCCAGTCAATATCGGGTTTGATCTCCACGATTTTTTTACCTTCACCTTTTTTGTGCCCGGGGTATTTTTTGAGTATTTCTTCCACAAGGTTCAGAACAGTTTCCTCGTCTTCAGGCCTTGCGTTCCGGTAGTGAATCCCTATGGCGTAACGTTTTCGGTCAACCTGGGTTCCTTCGGTTTTGTCTTTCAGGGCTTTTCCCACTTCTTTTTCAATTTCATCCAGTTTTGGGATGATTTTTTTTGAATCGGGATGTTCCATTGAAAGTCCGTCGGGTCCTGTAATGATGTAACCATGGCTTCCTGCATAAATAAGATCATCAAGCCCCACCAGGTTTTCAACATCTTCCTTATCACGACCGGTAACAACTGCAACCGTGAAAATTTGTGCAAGATTTTTAAGTGTTTCTTTCATTTCATCAGAGATGACAGCATCTTCAGGCCGCGCTACAATGGGGGTGAGTGTACCATCATAATCCAGAAAAATAGCGGGTTTTTTCTTTTTCAGGGTTTCAAAGATTTCTTCATTACCGGGGAAAATGGGTTTGCCCTGGCGTGAGAAAAATTCTTCAACCAACTCAACATCATTCAGATTTAGTTCATTGAAATTGTCAATGGTAATATCGGCACCATTCTCCAGCAGAGCTTCCTTGTTGTTAAAGCGGCTTACGCCTATCACAAGTCCGAAGAAACCTCTTTGCCCGGCCTTTACTCCTGAGGTGGCATCTTCGAACACAATTGAGTTTTCGGGTCGGGCCTCCAGGCGCCGGGCAGCTTCGGTGAAAATATCAGGATCGGGTTTACCCTTCAGCCCGATCTCTTCCGAAACAACACCATCCACCCGTGTGTCAAAGAGATCATCAATTTTGGCAACTTCAATGATTTTTTTGCAATTTTTACTGGAAGATACTATGGCAGTTTTGATGCCTTTTTGTTTCCATTCTTTTAGTTTTTCAAGTGCATCATCATAGATGTCCACAACATCCTTTTCAAGTATTTCATTGAAAAGCTCATTTTTTATATTGCCCAGCGCACAAACCGTATCAAACCCGGGCTCATCCTTCGGGAAGCCGAAAGGCAATTCAATCTTTCTTGACATCAGGAAACTTTTTACCCCCTGGTATCTTGGCTTTCCATCAATATATTCCTGGTAATCGCCTTCCGTCATTGAATCCTGTTCGGGATGATGTTTCTCAAAAAAGCGGTCAAACATCTCTTTCCAGGCTTTTTTATGAGTTTTGCGGGTTTGGGTAATTACGCCATCTAAATCAAAAATAAGGGCATCAATGGGTAAGTCGTTTTTATTATTAGAACTGTTGTTTTCCATAATCTCTCACACTCCTTTCAGTCAAAACAATTATATAAATAAAATGTACTTAATTTGGCCTAATATAATCAAAATGCAGGGGATTGCCAAATTGTCTGAAATGAATATTCCGGCTTTTAAAATTTTTAGTTAAAAATTAAGAATACATAAGAATCGGCTGAATGGTTGCTGCCTGATGCAAATTCATATTTCTCTTTTAAATAAAAACTTCAGGCAGTTTAACCGACAAATCCTTTGAAAGAAGGGATGTTATTTATTATGCAAAACTCCTACCCATGAGTGTTTCAAAAGATGCGATACTTTCAATCCCTCAGGTTTTTTAAATTTCTCTGTAGTAATAATGTTTTCCCAGGTATCAGGTGCATGATCCGGCAGCAGGATATGTGTATTCTTCCAGGAAATTTCCGTGAAATATTCTCCGGTTGATTTTTCTGATAAATTACCCGTGATAAGTGGCACGATAACAAGCATCCAGTCTTGTTTATATTTCCTTGCAAATGCAATAATATGGTTTTTAAGGTGGCCATGTACCGATAGTGGTATATATTCCCCTTTGAAAAACAAGTCAGGATTTCTTTTTCTTTCGTTGAGGAGGATATAAGTCAGCCACAGTTTGATACGACCGTCAAATGGATTTTCATTTAAATCCCTCATCATTGCTGCGTGGTTTGCTTTTTGCTTTTTAATCAGACTTTGTAAAGTTTTATGGCGCATCTCATAATCAACGGGTTGCCTGTTATCAGGGTCAACCAGTGTAAGGTCCCAGAGTTCGGTTCCCTGGTAAATGTCAGGAACTCCCGGAGATGTACATTTTAATGTCAATTGCGAAATGGAATTCACTACACCACGCCAGGCAATTTTTTGCTGGAAAGGCACAAATGCTTTCATGAAATCGTGCCCGGGGTCGAGCATATTACGTGCAAACCGGCATATTGTATTTTCGTAAGTTTCGTCAGGGTCGCGCCAGCTAACTTTTCTTTTGGCTTCGCGCAATGCTTTTACAAGATATTCATCAATTCGCTGCATATAATTCTCTGTAACTTTTCCGTCGAAGGGGAAAGTTCCAAGCAGGGTTTGGTATATAAAATACTCAACGCTAAGTGAAGGTTCGAGTAATCCTGATTCAAGACGGGTTTTCAGCTTCTGGTTCATTTGCATCCATTGATGAACCTGCTCCTCCCACTCAACTGCAAGTTCAGAAATTACATTGAGACGCGCACGTACATCTTCTCCACGCTTTGTGTCGTGCGTGGATGTGTTATTCATAGTCAGAGGCCATTTCTTTTGCCTTTGCAGCATTTGCCTGTGATATTCTTCTATTGTAATACCTTTTGCATTGATAGCATCACCTACTTCGTTATGAGCGATAAAACAATTGTACTGGTACATGGATGTATCTTCTACTCCCTTGGCCATCAGTGGTCCGGTAAACTGCATCAGGCGAGCGAAAAACAGGGAAAGTTTCCGGTTGTATTCTTTATTCTTTTTTTCCTTATTAAGAATTATATCCGCCAGCCTTTGAAGAGCTGACTTCAATGCGGGATTGCATTTATGGGCTTTTTCGAAAATCTCTGCCACTGTTTTGCGATTAGCATCATCAAGGGGAAACTTTCTTGGGTAGAGCCTGTAAACAGGGCAGGCCAGCATAAATTCACCCAGTGCCTCTTTTATTTCCTCACGCCCCACTTCTTTGGAATTATTGAAATCAATAAAACCGAGTGAGAAAAAGAAATTGCTAATATTATCCCATTCACCATGCATACGGGTGGTAAGAATCATCTTTTTATTACTGTATATGAGTTCAGTTGGACTTGCTGAAATCTGGGTAACTTCTTTGTAGAGACTTCTTAGTTTCTGATAATCTTTTACGCTTGTAAGCAGGTTATTTACGGTTGCCAAAAAATCATATCCGGTATTGCCCTGTATGGGCCAGAATTCGGGAAAGTCTTCGTCGTGCTCAAGAATTTTTTCCGCTACGATGTATGTATCCTTTCCTGTGAGTTTTCTCAGGTTTTCAAGGTAGCCGTTCGGGTCGTTAAGTCCGTCGATGTGGTCAATTCGCAGTCCGTTAAAGCATTTTTTTTGAATCATTTCGGCGATGAAACGGTGAAAGGTTTCAAAAACCTCAGGGTTTTGCATATTAAGGCAAATCAGACCATTTACGGTAAAAAATCTGCGGTAATTGATGCGTTTTTCCGTTTCCTGCCAATGGCATAACTCATAGTATTGGTTATTCAGGACTTTTTTAAGAAGCTTCGTGTCTGAATTGTAAATATGCAGAATATTGTCAATAAAATTCCGTGCCTCTTTTTCTTCATTTATAAAAGATGCCAGCTGAATTTTGGTTTTTTCCCACTTACCATTCAAAAATCCTTTTCCTGCTTTTACGGGTTTATTTAAAAGTTCCTTCCATAACTTTTTAAATGAAATGGGAGCGTTTCTCAGATTGGTTTCAATTATAGTGAAAAAACTTTCAAAATTTACAGGATATGAATTGTCGAAATAATTGATGGAAAAGTTGCCGTTTTTCCAGCCGAGCCGTAGTTCATTGTTTTGCAATACTTCTTCAAGACTGGTGCCAAGAAACGGAACCATAAGTTTATTGTTCGGTTCGGGTACATTAGGTTCAAAATCAAATACCTTGTGAAACATTGAATAAATACCTTTCTCCAACACATCCATAAGCCATTTATTATCAGGATGATATGCCATGTGATTGGGTACAATGTCTTGCAGCCAGCCCATATCTTTTGACTTTAGCTGTTCACACACCCGCAAAAACTCATCTGTTGTGGTTATTTCAGGATTAAAAGTATGAGGATTGATTATATCATAACCATGTACACTGCCGGGCGTAGCTGCGAAAACAGGAGAAGCATATATAGAACCTATGCCCAGCAAAGACAAATATTCCATTTGTTTTTCAAGTTCTTTTAATGTGAAAGATTGATTAAACTGGATGCGATATGTGGATATGGGGTTGTACATTTTATTATGGATTAGTTAAGCTTGTTATAGATTTTTGATTTATATTTTATTGAGAGCCTGGTATTTATTTCTTCTCGATTATAAAAAGTACCATTGACTTTTTTTCAATTCGGATTGTAGCATTATCTTGTGAGTATGACAATGGGTTTTCTTTATCAGGAATATTCCCTCCCCATTTTTTGTGTGAAGTGTAGAGTAATAATTCAGTTTGGGTTTGAGACAGTTCATCAGTTTCAATCCGGAGAGATTGTTCTGAAAAGTTTAAGAATGCAGCAATCTTTTTTTCTGCATTATAACGGGTATAAAGCATAACTCTATCCTTAATGATTTCCTGTGCGTTGGCATTATCTCTGTCTCCTGGTTTCAGGAGTGAGTATTCTTTTTTTAGCTGGATGCATTTTTTATAAAATGCTAGCATTTGCCCCTTTTGTTTATCATCCCGGAAATCCCATTTGAGTTTTGACTTCTCAAAAGTTTCAACGGCAAATGGGTCAGGCGGTGAAGCATTTTTCATGAAATCGCGAAACTCCCTCTTACGGCCTTTTCTTACCTGCTCTACCAAATGTTCATCACCATGGCTTATGAAATATAAAAAAGGGGTATCCCCGGCATATTCCTCTCCCATAAAAATCATGGGAATGAACGGGCTGATAAACATTGCCCCTGCGGCAAGCTTTAAGGCTTCGAAATCAACCAGATTACTTAATCTTTCGCCAAGCATCCGGTTACCCACCTGGTCATGGTTTTGGGTGAAAATCACAAATTTTTCTCCCGGTTGTCCTATTGTGGATGTGCCGAAAAGTTTTTTGCGGTACCCGGAATAATTTCCATTATATACATATCCATGATTGAAGGATTTGGTAAGATGATACAATTTGCCAAAATCGGAATAATAACCGTTACTTTCACCGGTTACCAGAGCGTGTAACGCGTGGTGCCACTCGTCGCACCATTGAGAATCCAACCCGTATCCATCTTTATTTAGCGGATTGATAAAACGGGTATCGTTCAAATCACATTCGCCAATGAGAAAATGGTTTGTACCGGTTTCACGGTTTAGCTTTTGCAAATGTTCACTGAGTTCTTTTAAAAAATGCCTGGGGCTAAAATCTTTTATGGCATGCACAGCATCAAGTCGTAAGCCATCAATACGAAAGTCGCGCAACCACATCAGGGCATTTTCAATGAAATAGTGCCGAACGCCATCACACCACTCATCATCAAAGTTGATGGCTTTCCCCCAGGGTGTTTTATACTTATCAGTGAAATATGGCCCAAACGCATTCAGGTAATTTCCTTCAGGACCCAGGTGATTATACACCACGTCAAGTATAACTGCAAGGCCCTTCTCATGGCAGGCTTTTATAAGTTTTGCAAACTCAAGAGGGCCACCATAGGAATTCTGGGTTGCAAAAGGGAAAACCCCGTCATAGCCCCAGTTTCTGTTGCCAGGATAGGCTGATACAGGCATAATTTTAATTGCATTTATTCCCAGTTGTTTCAGATAGTTTAATTTATTCACCACACCTGAAAAAGTCCCCTCTGATGTAAAAGTTCCCACATGTAATTCGTAAATAATCAGGTCTTTTTTATCAATACCCTTCCAATTCTCATAATGAATATTTTTTATTTCTCGCAGGTCAATTACTCCCGAAGCCTTGTGCACACCTTCGGGTTGATGGAGAGAGGCGGGGTCGGGAAAAGATTCTTTGCCGTTTATTTGCAACATATATCTGTCACCCGGTTTAAGTCCGGGAAGTGAGGCTTGCCAGTAACCGTAATGCATTTTTTGAAGTGCAACTTCAGCTTTACTGTTAATTATTGCAGAAAGCTTGCGCGCAAGGGGTGCCCATACCAGAATTGTAGGAGGGGCATCAGAATGAAAATTAATACCCAAACTGCGACGTGAAATCAAAGCTGAATTCATGCTTGAAAAAATGAGGGTTTTGCAAATTATTTCTCACTTTCTAATCTGGTACAGTAGGTTCTGGTTTAAAGTCAGTTAGTATGTTTCAAAATCTATTTCATTTGATTTTTGATCAATTCAAACGCTTTTACAGGTATGTTAAGGGATTCTGGCTCTTCATTGAGAAATATTCTTAACTCACGAATGGCTTTTTCAAAAATAAAGAGATTAAGCAGATTTAGAGTATGTGCACGGTTTTCGGGTATAAAACTGTATAGCGACGCTTCATCCAGATAAGATTTTAGAAATAATGAGCTTACCTCATGGTACCATCTGGCAATCAGCGGACGTAAATAATTGTCATTTACAGGCACAAATTCTTTACGGTAAAAATATGCTTTATTAATCGTATAATGAAAAGAGCTTACCATAGATGCCACATCTTTTAACGGGCAATGCTTCAGCTTACGAACACTGAGAGGGAACTCCACTTCACCTTCAAAATCAGTTACCATAAAGTCTTTTCCTGTAAAAAGCAGTTTATCAAGCTTGTAATTGCCGTGTATACGTGTTTTCCAGGTTTGAATTTTTTCACTTTCAAGTATATGCTGAAAATAGGAAAAATACAAAGGCTGATCTTCCATAATAGCCAGTATCTCATCCTTTAATTCGGGTTCAATATTGTCAAGATAGGGCTTGATGTATGAAAAGGTTCTTTTTACATATGTCCTGAGCGACTGATAAAGCGACTTTTGATAGAGCAAGGAGAAGGGTTCGGGTTCAAAACCCTTAACTTCTTTAAGGCTTGCAAGAGCCTGATGCATTTGCGCGGTTCTTTTTCCCAGTACATCAATCATCTCCAGGTAGAAGGGGCCAATCATATCCTCCATATTCAAGGATTTTGCTGATGAACAGATATCCTCCTTCTCGGTTAATGCTTTATCAAAGAAACTTTCGATGGTGGTGCGGGTCATTTTGAGTGCACTCTCCACATTGGGTATCAAATCATTGAGCAGAGCCAGTGAAGTAGGTTCAAAATCAGGACTTTTATAATCAAGTCTGCCCACATAAGCCGGAATGTTTTTAAACATGCTGTGCCGTGTGAGATTTTTCAGAATTTCCACATCAGGGTTTTCCCCTTCCTGTAACTTGCGGTACATTCTGAAGAAATATTTGTCACCAAAGGAAATAGATGAATTTGTACTCTTATAAGCAACCACATGTGGCTTCAAAGGCATGTCCTCTTTTTTTAATTTACGCAGCCTGCTGCCCGAAGAACCTTCGATTACTCCTTTGATACCCTTTAATTTTGAACGTTTCTGAATACTTGAAAACAAGTCTTCCAGCAGTGTATGATCCTGCGCTCCATCATACAAAACACCCTCTTCTCCGTCGAAGTTAATTTGTGCAATAACAGCATCCGGAAATTTGCCCTTAATTTCATTCATCCTGTTATTCAAAGCCAATGATACCGGCATGAGGAAAATATCCTTGTCCTGTTCTATAAGATCCAGTTGTATGAGAAAAACGTAAGAATGAATTCTTCTTGAATTTAAAGGGAAAATGTCAATAATATTCACATCCTTTAGCTTACGCAAATTACCTTTGAACCATTTGCTCCGAAGGATAAAATCATAAATTATTTCCTTAATTTTAACCTGGAGGGATTTGTCGCGGGCTAAAGATATCCACTGACTGTTAGTTAGTAATAAAATTTCGCTGTCCGCAGGTTTTTCTTCCAGTTCTTTTTCCGTTTTTTGCAGCTCAAACCAAAAGTAATTTTTAAACTGCATGGAAAATGACCATGGTTCATCGGTTATCATGGGAAAATCATTGCGGCTGAATACTTCCATGGGAATACTTCCTGCATAATCGTGCAAATCAAGCTCCACATGCTGCGAATATCTGGAAAGGTTTACTATAACCAGCAAGGTTTCATCCTCAAATTCTCTCACAAATGCCAGTATTTTAGGATTATTGGTATTGATAAATCTGATTGTGCCTCTGCCAAATGCTTTATATTGTTTTCTTTTGGCAATTACCCTGCGTTTCCACCATAAAAAGGAAGAAGGATTTCGTTCATTGTTTTCCACATTTACTGTGGTGTAATGATAATTGTCATCAATGATAACCGGCAGAAATAATTTTTGCGGGTCAGCATTTGAGAAACCGGCATTTTTATCGGGCGACCATTGCATGGGTGTCCTTACTCCGTCTCTGTCTCCGAGATAATAGTTGTCTCCCATGCCTATTTCATCGCCGTAATAGATAATCGGGGTTCCTGGCATGGAGAATAGTAAAAAGTTCAGGAGTTCAATGGTTCGGGTGTCACCACCAAACAGAGGGAAGAGCCTTCGCCTGATACCCACATTTACCCTTTTTCTTGGGTCTTTGGCAAAAGTCTTATACATATAATCGCGCTCTTCATCCGATACCATTTCCAGGGTAAGTTCGTCATGATTTCTGAGGAAAATGGCCCACTGGCAATTATCAGGTATCTGCGGGGTTTGTTCCATGATATCTACTACCGGAAAGCGGTCTTCCATACGCAGTGCCATATATAGCCTGGGCATCAGCGGGAAATGGAAGGCCATATGGCATTCATCGCCATCGCCAAAATAGGCCCGGGAATCATTAGGCCATTGGTTTGCCTCAGCCAGCAATAGTTTATCCTCATAATTATCATCCACGTATTTGCGCAGAGCTTTCAGGTATTCATGCGTTTCGGGAAGATTCTCACAATTGGTTCCTTCTCTTTCAAAGAGATAAGGTATGGCATCAAGCCTGAAACCATCCACACCCATTTCAAACCAGAAATCAAGGATTTTAAATATCTCTTTCTGAACCCGGGGGTTTTCAAAGTTCAGGTCGGGTTGATGCGAGTAAAACCTGTGCCAGTAATATGCTTTGGCTTCATGGTCGTATGTCCAGTTGGAAACTTCAAAATCCTGGAATATGATGCGGGCATCCTTGTATTTTTCAGTGGTATCACTCCACACATAAAAATCACGGTAATGGCTTCCCGGCTTTGCTTTTCGGGCACGCTGAAACCATTTATGCTCACTGGAAGTGTGATTAATGACCAATTCGGTTATGATGCGCAAACCTCTTTTATGTGCCTCCTTTACAAAACGTTTAAAATCTGCAAGTGAACCGTATGAAGGATGTATGTTATTAAAATCGGCTATATCATAACCTCCGTCTCTCAGGGGTGAAGGGTAGAAGGGAAGCAACCATAATGTATTTACACCCAGGCTTTGAACATAATCCAGTTTCTGAATTAAACCTTTAAAATCACCAATTCCATCCCCGTTACTGTCATAAAATGATCTGACATGAAGTTGGTAAATTATTGCATCCTTATACCACAATGGATTTTTTTCAGTAAGATTTATTTGCGCTGTCATAAACTTGGTTCAGGTTATTCAAAATAAATGTAATAAACAAACAACAGATTCGGTGCATGGTTCATAATCTGATTCCAGTCCAAAGTATGCTCAGAAAATATCAATTTACGTTTTTCATCATGTTTCAGCCTGTAAAGATATAAAGAACTATGTTCTTGTTAACCTGATATGGTAATTTCAAATATGATGATTTATAAAAAGTCAGAATTAAACAAAATATAAGATTGTGCCTTTAGTTATTATAGAGTAACATTTTATGATGGAGGATGAACCATGAAAAAGATCGTATTTCTGTTTGGTTTATTTATGTTGTTTTTCGCCTTAAGCCTTCCTGCTAAAGGTATGTTTTCACCACCTGATACACTGAATTTTGAGGTAGAAGAGGGTGACACTGTTGAATATGAGCTACTGATACTCGATCCCGGATTTGACCGGTGGTTTCTCCGGGTTTCACAGCCCATAACCTTTTATGAGCAGTCATATCTTGAAAGCTGGAACAGGCAATTGGTATTACAGTGGAACTCATATATTGGAAGATCGCGCCGCCTGGATTGCGTGCCGCAAACCTACCTCAATTATGATCAACGCATCGATTACGGTAAAGAGCTGAATTATAAGCTTTTCTATTATTTTCGATATATGCATGAACGATGCAGGATATTTGATCAGGTGCCGGGACGATGGCGCATCAGATAAGTATTTTTCTAATTATTATTAAGCAGATAGGATTTCAGCAATATTCTTCAGCTCAATATTAAATGATTTGTGATGTTTAATGGACTTGTCAAACGGAGTAAAAACAATATTCCGGTTAACAGAGCCCACCATAACTCCATGTTTTCCCTCAACCAAACCTTTTACTGCCTGGAAGCCAAGCCCGCTGGCAAGAATGCGGTCGAAAGCTGAAGGAGAGCCCCCCCGCTGGATATGCCCGAGAATAGATACCCTGGTATCCAAATCCGGATAATGTTCATTTACAACCTTTTTTACTTCCATCGCTCCCCCAAATTCAGAGCCTTCGGCCACTATAACAATAGCAGAGTTGTCTTCTTCGTTAAATCCGGTTTTGAGAGCATTTAACAGATCATCAACATAGGTTTTCTTCTCGGGGATCAGAATTTTTTCCGCTCCACTGGCCATTCCACTTCTCAGGGCAATAAACCCTGCATCGCGTCCCATAACTTCGACGATAAATATGCGATCATGTGAATGGGCCGTATCCCTTATTTTATCCACTGCTGCTACCACTGTATTTACTGCACTGTCATAGCCAATAGTATAATCCGTGCCGTAAAGGTCATTGTCTATTGTGCCCGGAAGACCAATTACCGGAAGTTTAAACTCCTTCTCAAACAGGCTCGCTCCGGTAAAAGTACCATCTCCTCCAATTACAATCAATGCATCAATATTTCTGTTCTTAAGGTTTTCGAATGCCTTTTCGCGACCTTCTTTGGTTTTAAACTCCTCACTCCGTGCACTTTTCAAAATGGTGCCGCCCATGTGTATGATATTGTAAACCGATGTGCTTCCAAGAGGTACCATTTGGTTGTGTATCATACCATAATAACCTTTCTGTATGCCTATAACTTCGATCTGGTAGTGAAGAGCGGTCTTTACGACTGCACGGATAGCGGCGTTCATTCCAGGTGAGTCCCCGCCGGATGTAAGTACTCCGATTTTTTTAATAGCTGTCATAATATCCTTTTTTTTTCGCTAACAAAGGTAAGGAATGGAAGGGGAAATAAAAAAGCAATAAAAAGCGGGATAAAATGTTAAAAATACAAAGCAAAAAAATAGCTTTTTTTTCGTTGAAATTTGAATATCAAGTAAGTATGTGAAGTTTTAAATATAAATATATAGTTGAATATATCATATGTAATTGACTATGCTTAAATGATTTGTTATCTTTAATCATTTGAAATTGATCGAATTACATTTTATGAATATCAAAAAAGAAGAATTCAGAGTATTAACCAAAAAAAGCAAAAGTTATGTTAATGAAAAAGATGTTAATGATTCCCACCTTGTTGGCAGTTATTATGATGATTTTTAGTTCCTGCGAGCAACCGGTTGGAGAAGTTGTAATTGAAGAAGAAGAATTGCGCACCCGGGTTGCCGTATTGGTGGCAGAAGGATTCCACGATGGAGAGGCCTACATGCCTATGGGTTACCTTATGAACAAAGGTTTTGACATTACTGTGATTGGCCCGGAGAAAGGTACTGTAAAGGCTTATAACAGTGATTTTACAATCGCGATTGAAAAATCTGTATCGGAAGTAAATGTCGATGACTTTGATGCACTGATTTTGCCAGGTGGAAGAGGCCCCTCAGTACTCAGGGAAAATGATGAGGTAATTGAATTTGTATCAGCTTTCTGGCAAACAGGCAAAGTTACTGCCGCCATTTGCCATGGCCCGCAGGTGCTTATCACTGCCGGTGTTATGGAGGGTAAGACCAGTACCGGTATTGGCGGAATTAAGGATGAGCTTGAAGAAGCCGGTGTAAACTTTGTGGATCAGTCAGTAGTGGTTGATGGTAATCTGATTACTTCCAGGATGCCTGATGACCTTTATGATTTCTCCAGAACTATCCATGAAAAAGTGATGGATCAGTTTGAGGAGATTTGATTGTAAAGTTTTAAAAATTAATGAAAATCAGGGGCTTACATAAGCTCCTGATTTTTTTTTTACTCGGTTAATGCAAGTTCAGCCGCAAATTCATCTCTACTGTTTTTGATATTAAGTGTTAGTGAATGTCCTTCACCCAATATTTCTAAAGACATTTGCAAAGCCTTGTTAAAATAATATCTGCATAATTCCGGATTGTTTTTTATACAAAATAGTTCAGCAAAATGACTATATACTTCAGATAAATAATGATGTTTTTCTCCGAAATTATGTTTATATACCTCAATGGCCTTTAAAAAATGCTCTTCTGATTCAATTAAATTGCCCAATCTTAAATGAGTTTTTGCAATGCCATTATGAGAGGCACCCACATAATGATGAAAATCACCCAGGGTTAATATATCAGCTTCCAGTGTGATTTTTTGATATCTCAGAGCCTTTTCAAATTTCGCCTGCTGAAAATACGAATTGCCTAAGTTATTATAAGTGGCAACAGTTCTTTCATGCAATTCACCAAACATCTCAAGATAAATATCAAGTAACATTAAATTTAGTGAGTCACTTTTTGAAAACTCTTTTAGTTGATAATACCTTGATGCCATGTTTGTTAGTGAAAGTAAAGTAATAGGGTTTTTCTCCCCATATATTTCCGATTTTACCTGGTAAAGTTCTTTATCTATTTCCAATGCTTCTTCTAATCTGTCAAGTTGTGCAAGAATGTTTGCATAATCATTGTAGGCTGTTAACTTAAATGAATTTGTTTCAGGTACAATTTTATCTAATATTTCGATTGCCTGGTTTATGTAATCTAATGCTTCTTCGTATTCAGATTTAAACATAAATGCTGTAGCTATCATATTTTGTAATGCAGCTTTTATAATATGAGGTTCAGATGTGAAATCATCAAGAATATCGATAGCTTCAAAACAATATTTAATACTTTCATCAAGGTTGCCTCGATTCAATTCAATATTTGCTTTAATCCTTATCGATTCTGCTATTTCGGCCATGTTTTCGCGAGGTGGATACTTCTTAAATAATTCAATAGAAATATCAATAATACTATCAGCAACATCAAGTTCAAAAAGACCTCTTTTCATCTTTGCTATTTCATAAAGAATTCTTGCCCTATCAGTTAGGATTTCTTTCCTGACAGGTAATGAATTATTTATTTCATAGGCTTTATAAAACAATTCAATACCTTCTGCCCAAAAACCGAGTTTTGAATAAATTCTCCCCGTCACATAATACAACTCCGCCTGCAGTTCAGGTTGTTTGTCAAGTGCTTCAATGCGGGGTATGCTGTTTTCAAGCAGTTCATAAACAGTCAGGGTGTCGCCCTGCATAACTTCGGGGTCGGTCGATTCAAATACATCCCACACAAATTCAAGGATGTGCTCTGCTCTTTCTTTCTCTGTCAGGGTTTGCCTGAACTGAGATACAAGAAATACCAGCGATACCAGTAAGGCCAGGTTAAACAAAGTAAACATCCATACCTTAGCCTTGTTGCGGGCATAGCTTTTTCGCAGCCTGTAACCCAATTGCGGGGGGTGCGAATGCAGGGCATGGTTGGTGAGTGTGTTTTGCAGGTCGTGGCTGAGGGTACTTACCGATTCAAATCTTTGAGCGGGCTCCCTTTCCAGGCATTTGCGCAAAATTGCATCCAGGTCGCTCAGCAGGAGAGAGTTTCTGCGGTGCCTGCTCTTGCTTGCAGAACCGGCCGCCCGGGTTTCAAAAATTTCATCCCTGAAGCTTTGTTTTTCCTGTCGGAAATTGTAAAGCCTGCCGGTAAGCAGGTTGTAAAGCACCAGTCCGAGTTTGTAAATATCAGATGCCACCGAAGGTCCTGCCCCTTCAAACTGCTCAGGTGAAGCATACTGCAGGGTACCTTCAAAGGATGTTTTTTTAACTTCTGCTTTTTCCTGGCTGAACAGCACCTGCGAAATACCGAAGTCAAGCAGTTTAACCTGCCCCTGGTCGTTGACCATGATGTTTGCCGGCTTGATATCGTGGTGCACAATGAGCTTGCTGTGTGCATACTGCAGGGCATCGCATACCTGTATGAAAAGCCTGATTTTATCTTTTATACCCAGGTTCTTCTTTTTGCAGTAAAGGTCAATGGCTTCTCCTTCCACATACTCCATAATGATGTAGGGATGTCCCTGCTCGGTAATACCCCCGTCGTACAACTGGGCAATATGCGCATGATTGATACCGGCCAGTATTTGTTGCTCCTGCCTGAAACGGTCTTTCATAAACTCCGCATCGCCCCTTACTTTCATTACCTTAATGGCCACGCTTTGTTCAAACTGCCCGTCGGCCCGCTGGCACAAAAATACCTTCGACATACCCCCATGTCCGATTTCCCTGATGATTCGGAATTTATCAAAGGTATCACCCGGCTTGTATATATCCATATCCTTATGCCGGACAAAATCTTCTTCAATATTCTGGTTGAGGGCATCAAAAAAGGCATCGGCCCTGGGTGAGCTTTTCAGCAGTTTAAGCAGGTATGTATCCAGGCCGGATTTTTTTTCCTGGTCATTGCACTGTGTTTGCAGCCAGCTTTGCCATTGTTCAGATGGCATTTCAAGCGCCACACTGTAAAGTTCAGAAATTCTCTCCCAGTTAAGCTTGTTGGAATCAGCCATAATATAAGGATTTGTTATTGTTCATTGAGTTCCACGTACAACCAGGCCTTGGCCAGATTCCATGAGCGTTTTACAGAGGAAGGGCTGATGTTGAGTGCTATTGCAGTTTCTTCAATTGACATACCTCCAAAAAACCGGCATTCTACAATTTTGGCCTGCCGCTCATCCTGAAACTCCAGTTTCTTGAGAGCATCGTTAAGCATGAGCAGATCTTCAGCAGTTTTATGACTCACATCCAGGTCATTTTCCACAGCTGACAAATTGAATCTTTCAGGATTCTCACCCCTTTTTTGTGCACGTTTGCGTATGGATGCATTAATAAGTATCTGGCGCATGGCCATGGATGCAATGTAAAAGAAGTGAGAGCGGTTATTGATATCCGAAGAACCGGATTGCATGAGTTTGAGATATGCCTCATGCACAATAGCGGTGGTATTGAAGGTATCCAGGTTGAAAAACTGTTGCCTGAGATAATGGGCACCGTTTTGTAGTTCGCTGTAAACAACCGGGAACAGTTTATCCAGTGCTTGTTTATTACCCTGGCTGAATTCTTTCAGGTAAAGGGTAATTTCTGAAGGAGAAATTGAATTGCTTGCTAACATGGTATTTGTTGTTTTAAAACCAAATAGTACAGTTCGCGATAATAACAAACATATATTTAAATATACGAATAATTAAAAACTTATGCCAGAAAAAAATGGGTTTACCGATTTTTTTTCATGTGCATGAACCTGTTTGTGAAAAAATTTTGTGATTAATATCAGACACGTAATTCTTTTTATTCACAAACCATAAAATTTAGCGATGAAACATTTAATTCCTATTTTGCTCATTATCATCTGTAAGATGATTCCACAAAATCTCAATGCCCAGGAGGTAGTAGCTTCAGGTGGCAATTATTATGACACCGGGCAGATCTCCATAAGCTGGACACTGGGAGAAACCATGATTGAAACCTTTGGGTCAACAGACCTTATTCTCACACAGGGCTTTCAGCAGCCTGTTCTTTCTGTCAGCACGCTTATCGAAGACCCCGGCCTTGATTTTCAAATCACTGCCTTTCCCAATCCAACCAGGGGACACGTAAACATTTCAACGGACCTTTTGCAGGCCGATAATTTGATTTACAGGGTTTATGATATGCAGGGTCGTTTTATTATCAGCAATCGGCTTGATGGAACTCAAACCAGGGTTGCTTTTGATGACTACAATCCAGGAACTTATTTTATCAGAATCATCCGGGATGATATACCGGTTAAAATATTTAAGATTATCAAGCAATAAGCCATTTAGATGCAATTACTTAAACTTTTTGAAAACCTTTAAAATTCAATTATCATGAAAAATTTGTACACATTGAAAAATCAAAAGAAAAATGTATTAAACCCAATACTTGTCTCCCCTTTTTCCTTTAGAAAACTGTTTAGCTACCTGATCCTGTTCAATATTACTCTGTTTACTTTTTATGAATCTTATGCCCAGGCTCCTCAGGGATTTAATTATCAGGCTGTTTTACGCGATAATAATGGAGAGCTTATGCAAAATGAAAGTGTGAATATAGCTGTTGAACTGATTCAAAATACCATTGACGGTACTGTTGTTTTCAATGAAACCCATACTACTCAAACCAATACATATGGACTTGTGAACCTGCATGTGGGCAGTGAGAATGAAGTAGATTTTGAGAATGTTGACTGGTCTGCAGGACCTTACTTTGTAAAGATAAGTGTTAATGGCCTGGCTATGGGTACCAGCCCTTTGCTTAGTGTGCCTTATGCGTTGTTTGCCGAAAGTGGGGGAGAACCTGGTCCGCAAGGTCCTGCCGGTCCCCAGGGCCCGCAGGGTCCGCAAGGACCTTCTCTATGGAATCAGTCCGGTTCAAAAATATATTACAACAATGGAAATGTAGGTATTAATAATTCTGACCCGGATGAAGAACTTGTTATCGGTGATAATCTTGGAAGTGGATGGGCAATTCCTGCGGCAACTGTAGGTGGCAGTAGCGGTGGTGCTATCCAGGTGGGAACTCCTGATTTAAAGTTTTCTGCATCCGCTGGTACAACCTTCAACCGAACACGACTTATCGCTTCTGATGGAAACGGACATGGACAAGGAATTATTGAAATGCGCACGCGCCAGCTTAACATTGGAGTAAATCCTGGAGTCAATAGTGAGATAGTTTATCCCTTAAGATTGGTTCAGAATCCTTCTCTTGGATATGGTTTAAATATTGTGAGTGGAATTACTCCAGAAAGTAACTGGGAGTTTTTTGTATTATCTTCAGGTAATCTGCAATTGTATTTTAATAATAATCTTCGAGGTGTTTTTAATTCAACTACAGGAAACTATTCTGCTACGTCAGATGCTCGTCTGAAAACCAATATACGACCGTTGGAAGGCACGCTTGAAAAATTTATGCAGGTACAACCCAGGGTTTACAATTTTAAAACCGATTTACAAAATACTTATCACGGATTTTTAGCCCAGGAGCTTCAGCAGATCTACCCTGAGCTGGTTTCAGAAGTCCAGGCGCGCAACGATAATGACACTAGTACATTACTTGTAGACTATGCACAAATCAGTGTATTGTCAGTGAAAGCCATTCAGGAGCAGCAGGAAATCATCAACAACCAGCAATTTTTAATTGAAGAACTTATCAGCAGGATTGAAAAACTGGAAAATGACAGATAATGTTTAAAAGTTTTCCATGGTTGAAACTTGTATGAGTAGCTAAAGCTCACAGAAATAATAGAATCAGGGCATCCAGGTTCTCACCTCAACAGAGAAATGAGTATATAAAACTTAAATCAATTTACAATGAAAGAAAAAATGAAAAAATATAAAGGTTTGACTGGCAAATGGGCAGTGAGTTACCTGAATGCTCTGATATTTGTTCTTATTATTCTCCCTTTTATTAATATTTATGCCCAGTCACCCGCAGCTTTCAATTACCAGGCGGTATTGCGCACTGCTTCGGGTGAAGTAATGGAAAACGAAAACGTTACTGTTTTCGTGGAGCTGTTGCAGGGCCATGCAGATGGCAGTTCGGTTTTCAATGAATCGCACAGCAGCGCCACCAATGCCTTTGGCCTGGTAAACCTGCACATCGGTAGCCAGAATACGGAAAGTTTTTCTGGTATAGACTGGTCGCAGGGGCCCTATTTTATCCGTATCAGTGTAAACGGACTGCAACTGGGCACCAGCCCGTTGCTAAGCGTACCCTATGCATTGTATGCCGAAAGCGGGGGAGAGCCCGGCCCGCAGGGGGAACCTGGTCCACAGGGCCCGCAGGGTGAACAAGGTATCCCGGGCCCTGAAGGCCCAACCGGGCCCCAGGGTGAGCCCGGTACCATGCACTGGACAGATGGTTCCGGAAAGGTAACAACCACTGTTAATGTTGGTATTGGTTCTGAAAATCCCACTGCGCAGCTTCATGTACAGGGTATGGGAGATGGTGAAGGCAATGTGTTGTTTCAGGGAGAGTTTAAACTTAACAATCCGGGTAATCCACCGGCAACAGGCGCGGGCATTCGTATGATGTGGTATCCTGATAAAGCTGCCTTCAGGGCAGGTGGAGTATCGGGTGATGCATGGAATACTCCTAATATTGGTGATTATTCTTTAGCTACAGGTAATTCAACCATTGCATCAGGGTTTTCCAGCACAGCATTAGGTCGTCAAACCATCGCATCAGGTAACGAAAGCACAACCATGGGTAGTTTTACCAATGCCCCATCAGCGGTTGAAACAGTTATAGGAAGATATAATACCTTATATACACCATCCTCAGCAACAATCTGGAACAGCAATGACCGCCTGTTTGTAATCGGAAACGGTATATCACCAAACAATCGCAGTGATGCCCTGATGATCCTGAAAAATGGCAATATGGGAATAGGTGGGCCGGCAAGTAATCAGATTGACCTTACTGTTCATCATTCAAATACAAACCAAAACATT